>CAYTMB010000182.1:0-5344 GCA_964438465.1 uncultured Rhodovulum sp.
CCCAGGCAGGCGCGGCCCGATTACGACCCGACGGTCCAGCCCGGCGCCCCTCGCCTTCCGCGCTCACGCGCTCCAGGCGACCGGATCGCGCGGGGCAATGCCCCGCTGATGCGATCCGGGGCGCCTATCGCTCGAAGGGACGCGCCCCGAGGCGATCAAGGGAGGTCGCGCTACGCTCACCGGCAGACCAAATTGCCCAGCGCATCGCGCGCGCAGCGCCGCGTCCCGGCGATCCCGGGCGGCCGCGGCAGCGGCGGCGGCTCCACCGCCTCGGGGAAGGTGTTGCCCAGCGCGTCGGTCCGCCGCGCCGGCGTCAGCGCCGGCCCGCCCTGCGGCCGGACCGGCGGCTGCACCGCGCCGAGGCCGGGCGGGCGCGTCGTGTAGGGCTCGCGGCCGCGCATCGAGGGCGCCGGCAGGCCCATGCAGGCCTCGGCGCCCAGCGCGTTCTCGCGGCAGACCACCTGCGCCCCCGCCGGCGCCGCCGCCGCCGCGACGACCAGCAGGATCGCCGCCATCCCCCCGGTCCGCATGCGCCGCCCTCCCTCATCGCCCGCATCGGCCGGCCACGGGCTCAAAGCGCCATGCAGCTCGCCAGCGCGCCGCGGATCGCCCGGGTCGAGCCGCGCAGCGACAGCACGCCCTGCTCGGCGCCGTCGATCGCGATCATCGCCGAGCTGTCGCGGCCCGACAGCAGCCCCGCCAGCGGCCGGTCGGCCAGCTCGACCACCAGCACGCCGCCGGCGCTGTCCTCGCGCCGGGCCGCGCTCGACACGGTCTGCCGCGAGAAGGCGAAGGCGATCTCGACGGTCTCGGCGGCGGGCGCCGCGCGCATCCGCGCGGCGAGCCAGGGCTGGCCGCCGAGGCAGAACACCGCCACCGTGGCGACGGCGCCCGGCCCGTCGCTGACCGCCACCGGCGTCCCGTCGGGCACGTCGCGCAGCGTCCAGCCCGCGACGCCGGAGGATTCCAGCGCCTCGGCCGGGGCCGCCCGCGGCGCCGGCGCCGCCTCCGCCTCAGCGGCGACCGCGTCCCCGGCGGGGGCCGGCGCCGCCGGCGCGGCGAAGACCAGCCGCTGGCGGCAGGTCTCGGCGCCAGAGGCAGATCCGGGGCAGGTCCCGCCGTGCTGGTCCACCACCACCGCGACTTCGCCGCCGACCCCGTCGATGGTCCAGCCCTGGGCATAGTCGCCCCATTCCCGCCGATGGCCCTCCGGCCCGGCGATCCAGACCGACACCGGGCAGCCGGCCGAGCCGCAGAACGCCGACCAGGCGTTCGCGCATTCGATCCCGGCCAGATCGACGATGTAGTCGAGCGCGCCGTCCGCGTTCAGGTCGACCGCGGTGGCGAAGGCCGGCCCCACCCGGGGCGCGCCGCCCATCTCGGCGCAGAGCTGCGACTGTTCGGTCGCGAAGGCGGTGATGACGGCCGGCAGCTCCTGCGCCCGCGCGGCCGGCGGCAAGGCGAGGGCGAGGCAGGCGGCAAGGATCGGGGTTCGCACGTTGGCAGTCCTCTCGTCAGCTGTTCTCGGCGATCATCAGCCCCGCGATCGCCAGCGCGATCAGCAGGCCGAGGATCACCGCAAAGGCGATCTTCACCACCGAATAGGGCCGCTCGCCCTCGACGGTCCCGGTGCGGCCGTTGACCACGAACCGGTAGGACCTGCCGCGATAGCGGAAGGCGGCGAGCCAGACCGGCAGCAGCACATGCTTGAACGTCAGCCGCCCCACCTTGGTCTCGAGCGCGCCGATCCGCTGCTGGTCGCCGCCGATGTCGCGGCGCACGTCGCTCTCGATCACCGCGTTCATCACGGCCTTCGCCTCGCCGTAGCCGTCCTCGACCCCGACGGTATAGCCCTCGGCGCGGAACCCGGCCAGAAAGCGCGGATCGTAGGGCGTCAGCGCGCTCAGATCCCAGGGCGCCAGCGCGTCGGTGTAGCGTTTGGGCAGGCTCTTCGAGCCCATCACCAGTACGTCGTCGAAATCCCGCGCCACCCGGCCGCGCACGGGACGCCAATCCACCTTCGCGACCTGCTGCGGCGCCATCTGGCGGCGGCCGTTGACCATCACCGGGACATGCCGGGTCTCGTAATGGACCGTCCCGCGCTGGCCGGAGTATTCGCTGCGGGTCTCGGCGTCATAGGTCCAGTAGGGCGCATAGACGCCGGTCAGCGCCCGGTCGGCGCGGGCGTAGCGCTGCAGATCGTTCGGCGCGAACCACAGCCGCCCCAGCCATCTCGACATCGCCCGCCGCGCCTCGGGCTCGCCGACGAGGAACGGCAGCTGCGCCTGCGGCTTGATCTGGCGCTGCACGCCGGTGTCCGAGACGATCGGCGAGGCGCAGAACGGACATTCCTTGGCGTGCACCGCGGCGTCGTATTCGATCAGCGCGCCGCAGCTCGGGCAGGTCGCGACCCGGGTCTCCTCCAGCGCCGAGGCCGGCAGCGACGCCTCGGTCACCGCGCGCAGGTCGAGCTCGGACAGGCCGCCGCGCGGCGCCGGGATCGGCTCGGCATGGCCGCAATGCGCGCAGAGCAGGCCCATCGTCGCCGGATCGTACCGCAGGTCCGACCCGCAGGCGGGGCAGGGGAAGCGGTGCAGCTCCAGCGCGACCGTCGGCGCGGACGGGTCGGCCTGCATCGCTCGGCCTCCTCAGGCGGCCGGCGGCGGCGGCGGCGCGCTGAACAGGTCGGCAAGCTCGCCCACATCCTTGCCGCGCCGCCAGTCCGGCCCGCCCGGCGTCCAGAGATAGGTCTCCGGCGTGATCTCGCCGGTCGCGGCCTTGAGCGCCAGCTCGGCCCGGCTGAACGGCCCGGTCGCCGCGCCGTCCACCGCCACATGCCACAGCTTCGCCCCGTCCGGCGGCGGAGGGGGCGCATCCTCCGCCGTCCTCGTCACGCGCGCCTTGCCCCAGGGCCCGCGGGCCATGCGTTCGGCCATCGCCATGCCCATTCCCGCGCCCAGCCCGGCCGCCAGACCGCCGCCGCCGCCCGGATTGGCCGCGGCCGTGGTCATCGCCTCCGCGGCGCTGAACTCGGTGTACTTGCCGAGATCCCCGACCATCCCGCTCGCCGTGCGCTTGTCCAGCGCCGCCTCGACCTCGGCCGGCAGCGAGATGTTCTCGATCATGAACATCGGCAGCTCCAGCCCGTATTCCGCCACCATCGGCGCGATCCGCTCGTGCACGATCTTCGCCAGATCGACGGTGTTCGCCGCCATGTCCAGCACCGGGATGCCGCTGGTGGCGATGATCTGGCTGAAATGCGTGACGATGATGTTGCGGATCTGGAACTCGATCTCGGCCGTGGTGAACTCGCCGTCGGTGCCGACGATCTCGGCCATGAACTTCGCCGGATCCGCCACCCGCATCGTATAGGTCCCGAACGCCCGCAGCCGCACCATGCCGAACTCGCTGTCCCGGATCAGGATCGGGTTGCGCGTCCCCCATTTCAGATCGGTGAAGCGCCGGGTGTTGACGAAGTAGATCTCCGACTTGAACGGGCTCTGGAAGCCGTGGTCCCAGTGCTGCAGCGTGGTCAGCACCGGCATGTTGTTGGTCTCGAGCATGTAGAGGCCCGGCCCGAACACGTCTGCGACCTGCCCCTCGTGCACGAACACCGCGGCCTGGCTCTCGCGCACCGTCAGCTTGGCGCCGTACTTGATCGCATGGCCCTGGCGCTCGAAGCGCCAGACGATGGTGTCGCGGGTGTCGTCGGTCCAGTGGATGACGTCGATGAACTCGCCGCGGAGGAAATCGAAGATCGACATGTCGGCACTCCGTCGTTCGGGGCTTCAGTTGATGGCGAGACCGGCGACGCGCCCGGCCCTCGCCTCGGCCGCCATCGCGTCGCGCGCGATCGCGGGCAGCAGCGGGCGAACCTCGGCGACGGTCATTCCGGGCCGCAGCCGGGGATCGTACAGCATGCGCAGCAGGATCTCGTCATGGTCGGTCAGGAAGGCGAACTCGAGGCTGTTGTTGAACAGCGACGGCCGCGCGTCGGGGCTGTCGTTGGGCAGGCCCATCGCCTGGGCCATCTCCTCGTGCACGCAGCTCGCCCGCGTCAGCGGCGGATGCTCGGCGCGGATCAGCACCAGCACCGCGGCGTAGGCCGAGGCGCGGCCGGGCTCGGCGAAGGCGTAGGCGGTGCAGAAGGTGTCGACCGGCGCGCCGTCCAGCGCGCCCAGCACCGCGGGCTGGAAATCCGGGAACTGCGCCGCCGCCGCCTCCGCGGCCATCCGCTGCTCCGAGCTGGCCATGATCATCACCAGGAAGTTCGCTTCCGGCCCGTTGGTCATCTTCATGTCGAGCCCGGTCAGCCGGGCCAGCCGGGCGGTGAAGGCGGCGATCTCGGCGCGGTCGCGCGCGGCCAGCTCGCGCGGCACCGACGGCCCGATCACCACGCCCACCCGCACCGGCTGGTCCCACTTGCGCAGCAGCGCCGGGCTTTCGCGGTGAACGAAGCGGCCGCCGACATCGGTGTATTCGTCGAACAGCGCGATCCGCTCGAAGTTGCGCACCAGGTCGTCGACGCCGTAGGGCGCATCGGCCGGCGCGGTGTCGAGCCGCATCCGGCCGCTGGCGGTCAGCTCACCCTGCACGTCGGCGTAGAAGCTGACCAGCGGATCGGGCCCGGCGACGGCGGTCGGGCTGGCGCGCGGCTCGGGCGGCGCGATCGCGACCGGCGCGGCCTCCTCGGCCGGGGCCTCGGCCAGGCGCGCCGGGTCGCACCCCGCCACCGCGCCAAGCGCGGCCAGCAGCGCCATCGCCCGCACAGCGCCGCCAAACCCTGCAATCGTCACGCCCGTCACAACCCGCCTCGCTTCCCGCTCCGCCGCGGCGCGCGCGCCGCGGCGATGCACCGACCCCGCTCGCGCCGCGGCGCCGCGTCATGCGTCCCGCCCCGTCGCGGCGCGTCATATGCCTCCGCCGCCCCGGAGTCACCCCGCCGCGCCGCCGCCGACCTCGACGCCGAAGCCGTCGGCCTTGGCCGAGGCCGCCGACAGCGCGGATTTCAGCTCGCCCTCCATCTTCTCCAGGCTCGCCTCCGCCGCGGCGCGCCGCGCCTTGCCCTCGTCGGCGATCTGCAGGCTCTCCTCGATCGTCGCGATCAGCTCGGCGTTGGCCTTCTCGATCGCCTCGATGTCGAACACGCCGCGCTCCATCTCGGTGCGGATCTCCTTGTTCGCCTGCCGCAGGTTCTCGGCGTTCTTGGTCAGCAGCTCGTTGGTCAGGTCGTTCGCCTCCTTGACCACGCCGGCCGCCTCGCGCGAGCGATGGATCGTCACCGCCTGCGCGAGCTGGGTCTCCCAGAGCGGCACGGTGTTGACCAGCGTCGAGTTGATCTTGG
>CAYTMB010000183.1:0-5335 GCA_964438465.1 uncultured Rhodovulum sp.
CAAGCACGAGATCGTGCTGGCCATCGTCGGCGGCCTCTTCGTGGTCGAGGCGCTGAGCGTGATCATCCAGGTCGCCTATTACAAGCGCACCAGGAAGCGCATCTTCCTGATGGCCCCGATCCACCACCATTTCGAGAAGAAGGGCTGGGCCGAGCCGCAGATCGTGATCCGGTTCTGGATCGTGTCGCTGATCCTCGCGCTGGTCGGCCTCGCCACGCTGAAGCTGCGCTAGCCGGATGATCCCGGTCCGCGGCTATTCCGGCCACAAGGTCGCCGTGCTCGGGCTCGGGCGGTCGGGCTGGCCCGCCGTCGCGGCGCTGCGCGCGGGCGGGGCGGAGGTGGTGGTCTGGGACGACGGCGCGGCGGCGCGGGAGAAGGCCGAGGCCGAGGGGCTGGCGGTCGCGGACTTCGGCAAGGGGCGGGGGCTCGACGGGGTCGCGGCGATGATCGTCTCGCCCGGCATCCCGCATCTCTACCCGGCGCCGCATCCGGCGGTGGCGGCGGCCTGGGAGGCCGGGGTGGCGGTCGACAACGACATCGGGCTGTTCTTCCGCTCCTTCGCGACGCCGGACTGGGACGGGTTCGGGCGGACGCCGCAGGTGGTCTGCGTGACCGGCTCGAACGGCAAGTCCACCACGACGGCGCTGATCGCGCATGTTCTGGCGGCGGCCGGGCGTCCGGCGCAGGTCGGCGGCAACATCGGGCGGGGCGCGCTCGATCTCGACCCGGCGGCGGACGGCATGGTCGTGGTGCTGGAGCTGTCGTCCTACCAGATCGAGCTGGCGCGGGCGTTGCAGCCGGACATCGCGGTGTTCCTCAATCTCAGCGACGACCATCTCGACCGCCACGGCGGGCGGGGCGGGTATTTCGCGGCGAAGCGGCGGTTGTTCACCCAGGGCGGGCCGGGGCGGTCGGTGATCGGGGTGGACGAGGACGAGGGGCGGTTCCTCGCCAACGTGATGCGCGAGGCGGCGGGGTCGGGCGATCCGGTGATCGCGGTCTCGGTGACGCGCAAGCTGCCGGGCGACGGCTGGAACGTGACGGCGCGCAAGGGGTTTCTCAGCGAGTGGCGCGGCGGGCGGCAGGCGGCGTCGGTGGACCTGCGCGGGATGGCGAGCCTGCCGGGGGCGCACAACCACCAGAACGCCTGCGCCGCCTATGCGGTGGCGCGCAGCCTCGGGATGGGGCCGCGGCAGGTCGAGGCGGCGATGGCGGGCTTTCCCGGCCTGCCGCACCGCAGCCAGCCGGTGGCGGAGTGGCGCGGGGTGCGGATCGTCAACGACTCGAAAGCGACCAACGCCGATGCGGCGGCGAAGGCGCTGGGGAGCTTTGAGCGGGTGCGCTGGATCGCCGGGGGGCGGGCCAAGGCCGGCGGGATCGAGGCGCTGCGGCCGCTGTTCGGGCGGGTGGCGAAGGCCTATCTGATCGGCGAGGCGGCGGAAGGGTTCGCGGCGACGCTGGGCGAGGTCCCGCATGTCGTCAGCGGCACGCTGGGGGCCGCGGTGCGGGCGGCGCTGGCCGAGGCGGAGCCGGGCGAGACGGTGCTGCTGGCCCCGGCCTGCGCGAGCTTCGACCAGTTCGCGAGCTTCGAGGCCCGCGGCGACGCCTTCGTGGCGCTGGTGCGGGAGGCGACGGGGCAGGGCGGCTGACGCCCCGTTGGCGGGCGGTCGCACGATGCGACCGTGGCTAATCTGCTGTATTTCCTGTGAAAAAGGATCCGCCGCGCAGTTATCCACAGAGCGCGAGGGCTGGAGCGGCGCCCGATGGTTCGCGTTCTCGTCCGGGAGGGCGGGATCGGTCGCTCGTGGCCATAGGCGGGTTTCGCCACATTTGTGACAGATGGGTGGCGTTTCTGTGACGCCGCCTTATTTTTGACGATGGCGCCGGTTGAGATCGCGACCGCCACGGAGATCGCTATGCAGCCGACTGCTGTGCCCAGATGGGTCAGGCGTCCGGAAGGGCAATGGTTCTTTCGCAGCAAGCGCATGGGCAGCAGGCGGCTGATGCTGTTCATGCCGCTGATCGTCCTCAAGACCGCCCGCGGGCATCATGCCGAGATGCTGCGCCGCGAGGCGGAGAACGCCAAGGCGGCGGCGCGCAATCCGTTCTGGTCGGACGTCGCCGTCACGTCGCTTCGCATCGGGCGAAGCACCGCCATCAGCCGGCGCCATGCGCAGGTTCAACTGGCTGACTTCGCGGAGATCGCCGCCTGGGTCGAGCGGCGCCTCGACGCCGCCCTCGCGGCGCGGCGCGGGCCTGCGGTGGGGCTCATCGCCGACAACCCGGTATTCGCCGCGCTGAGCCCTTCGGCGCAGCAGCGCGTGCGGGCGGCGCTTCGCGGCCTGGAGGTGCCGATCACCGGCATGCATGGCGACATGCACATGTTCAACTTCTGCCGCGTGTCGCGCGGCGGCTTCGGCCTGCTCGATTGGGAATACTATGTGGATCAGGGGTCGTTCGCGTTCGACTACACGGAGTTCCACGCCTGCGCCCGCTATTTCGGTCAAGAGCTGAAATGGCCGGAGTATTTCGAGAATACGGACGCACCCGATCCGGCGGCGACGCGGGCGGCCGCGCGCCTCGGCGTGGACGTCGGCGCGTTCTGGCTGGTGCATCTGTTGATCAAGCTCAACGCCGTTGCGGTGCAGAGGGGCGGGTTCGCCAACCAGCCCGATGCGGACCGCGCCCAGTTCCTTGCGATCGTGCAACGCCAGATCGACCGCTTGACGGATGGGGTCATCGTCAACTTCACCGACGGGCGCCGTCGGCCGCCGACAAAAGCCGAACGATGGCGTTCCGACGCCGCGCTCCGGGGTCATGCGCGCAGCGCGCTGCGCAACACCTCAGGAAGTCCACGCTCCGAGTGAGCCGTCCCGCCCGGGCCCCGAGCCCGGGCGCCCCGTCACGCCGCCGCCCTTCCTGCGGGCGGACGCCGGATGGGCCGGCGAGGGCGGAGGTCGGCGCGCCAGTGGAGTTTTCCGCAGGCTGGGCCGGGCGCGGATCCGAAGTGCGCGACGCGCCGCCCCATCTGGGCTATATTCGATGCATGAGCCGACGAGGGCCGCAATGAACGAGATCGCCGCGCGGCTTTCGCGCCCCGCCACCTACCAAGATGTGCTCGACGCGCCGCCGAACATGGTGGCGGAACTCGCGGGCGGGGCGCTCCACTTGCATCCGCGGCCCGCTTCGCGCCACGCGCGCGCCGCATTCGGGATGGCCGGGTTTCTCAATGATCCTTTCGGCCGCGGCGTCGGCGGCCCGGGCGGGTGGTGGCTCGCGGTCGAGCCGGAGCTGCATCTCGGGGCGGACGTGCTGGTGCCCGACCTGTGCGGCTGGCGGAAGGAACGGATGCCGGTCTATCCGGACGCGCCGGCGATCGAGATCGCGCCGGATTGGGTCTGCGAGATCCTGAGCCCGCGCACGCGGCGGTTCGACACGACGGAGAAGCGCGACCTCTACGGCGCCAACGGCGTCGGGCATCTGTGGCACCTCGATCCGGAGGCGCGGGTGCTGGAGGTGTTCGAGCGGCGCGACGGGGCCTGGGTGCTGGTCGCGGCGGTGAAGGACGCCGACGAGGTGCGGTGTGCGCCGTTCGAGGCGATCGGGTTTCCGTTGTCGGCGTTGTGGGCGGAGTAGGTGTTGGCGAGGGCCGCATTGAATGCGATGACTTGGGCGAAGCCGAAGACCGAGCGAACAACCAGCGCACGAAGGGAAGGGGAGGGTCATGTTTGGGCTATTCCGAAGGAAGAATAAACCCTTGCAGTCCACCGACGATCTTTCAATTCTGGCCGTTAATCTGGCAGAACAACTAGAAAATGACCTAAGAATCCCGTTCGATCTGTACAATACGACTAAGGATGATGCCGATATATATCAAATTATGAACGCTGCAGGAAAGTTTCTATCGGCGCAAATGCACTTTGTGACTATCTTCGGCAGGCAAGCTGAGCTTGCAAAGCAACAGAGAGCGGTTCTTTCTTTCTTCGCCGGAACATTGGATTCCTTCGGCCAGGCATTCGATCTGTCCGTGACGGAATGCGCGGCCGGTGCGCCTGTAATGGTTCAGAGCGCCTTAGAAAACAGCGTCGAGAACTCACAAATCATTGCGGCTCAGGTTCTTCGCTTTTGGAATTCAAACGAGAAGGATACCAGATCTTTTTTAGCAGGCGGAGAGGCTGTTCATTTGTTTTTAAACTCAAATAGTCTGAGAGAAGGTCGAGCTAAAACATCGAATAGACTGCATGATTGTCTTTGAAAAATCTGTTCGTCTTTAGTCACGCTCGCCTTACCCCCACCTGCGCCACCCCCAGAACCCCCAGCACCTTCGCCTCGATATGCTCGGCGTTCAGCGTGGCGGCGGCGTACATCTTCGCCGGGCCGTCCTGGTCGATGAAGACGTCGGGCAGCACCATCGAGCGGAACTTGAGGCCCCCGTCGAACACGCCCTCCTCGGCCAGAAGCTGGGCGACATGGCTGCCGAAGCCGCCGACGGCGCCCTCCTCGATGGTGATCAGCGCGGAATGCTCGCGGGCGAGGCGCAGGATCAGGTCGCGGTCGAGCGGCTTGGCGAAACGGGCGTCGGCGACGGTCGGGCGGACGCCGCGGGCGGCGAGGGATTCGGCGGCCTTCAGCACCTCGGCGAGGCGGGCGCCGAAGCTGAGGATCGCCACGCCGGCGCCTTCCTGGATCAGCCGGCCGCGGCCGATCTCCAGCGGGACGCCGCGCTCGGGCATCTCGACGCCGACGCCCTCGCCGCGGGGGAAGCGGAAGGCGGAGGGGCGGTCGTCGAGCGCTGCGGCGGTGGCGACCATGTGCACCAGTTCCGCCTCGTCGGCGGCGGCCATCACCACGAAGCCGGGCAGGTTGGCGAGGAAGGCGACGTCGAAGGCGCCGGCATGGGTCGGGCCGTCGGCGCCGACCAGCCCGGCGCGGTCGATGGCGAAGCGGACGGGCAGGCGCTGGATCGCCACGTCGTGCACGACCTGGTCGTAGCCGCGCTGCAGGAAGGTCGAGTAGATCGCGCAGAACGGCCGCATCCCGGCCGCCGCCATGCCGGCGGCGAAGGTGACGCCGTGCTGCTCGGCGATGCCGACGTCGAAGCAGCGCCGGGGGAAGCGCTCGGCGAAGAGGTTGAGGCCGGTGCCGTCGGGCATCGCGGCGGTGATCGCGACGATGCGCTCGTCGCGCTCGGCCTCGCGGATCAGGCTCTGCGCGAAGACCTTGGTGTAGGAGGGCGCGTTGGAGGGGGCCTTGACCTGGGCGCCGCTGACCACGTCGAATTTCGAGACGCCGTGGTACTTGTCGGCGGAGCTTTCGGCCGGGGCGTAGCCCTTGC
>CAYTMB010000184.1:0-5312 GCA_964438465.1 uncultured Rhodovulum sp.
GGGAGTGTCGCGGCTGCGACTTCCCGGGGCAAGGGGTTCACCCCGGCAGCAACCCGCGCAGCTCGTAGACCAGAGCCAGCGCCTCGCGCGGGCTCAGCTCGTCCGGATGCGCCGCCCGCAGCCGCGCCTCCACCGCCGACGGCGCAACCGGCTCGGCCGCCGGCCGCGCGGCGGCGCTGAACAGCGGCAGGTCGTCGACCAGTGCGCGCGCCTTGCCGCCGGGCTCGCGGTCGCCCTTCTCCAGCGCCTCGAGGATCACCCGCGCCCGCTCGACCACCGCGCCCGGCAGCCCCGCCAGCCGCGCCACCTGCACCCCGTAGGAGCGGTCCGCCACCCCCTCGCGCACCTCGTGCAGGAACACCACCTCGCCCTTCCACTCCCGCACCGCCACCGTCGCGTTGCGCAGCCCCGGCAGCTTCGCCGCCAGCGCGGTCAGCTCGTGGTAATGCGTCGCGAACAGCGCCCGGCAGCGGTTCGCGTCGTGCAGATGCTCCAGCACCGCCCAGGCGATGCTGAGCCCGTCATAGGTCGCCGTCCCCCGCCCGATCTCGTCGAGGATCACCAGCGCCCGCGGCCCGGCCTGGTTGAGGATGGCCGCGGTCTCGACCATCTCGACCATGAACGTGGACCGTCCCCGCGCCAGATCGTCCGCCGCGCCCACCCGGCTGAACAGCTGGTCCACCACCCCGATCCGCGCCGAGGCCGCCGGCACGAACGACCCCATCTGCGCCAGGATCGCGATCAGCGCGTTCTGCCGCAGGAAGGTCGACTTGCCCGCCATGTTCGGCCCGGTGATCAGCCACAGCGGCCGCGCCTCCGGCCCGTCGGCCCCCGCCTCGCAGTCGTTCGGCGCAAAGGTCGCGCCCGCCCGCCGCAGCGCCGCCTCGACCACCGGATGCCGGCCGCCGCGCACGTCGAAGGCCCGGCTGTCCTCGATCTCCGGCGCCGTCCAGTCCTCGGCCACCGCCAGATCGGCCAGCCCCGCCGCCAGATCGACCTCCGCGATCGCCCGCGCGGCGCCCCCCACCGGGCCCGCCTGCGCCAGCACCGCCGCGCGCAGCGCCGCGAACACCCGCCGCTCGATCGCCAGCGCCGCTTCGGCGGCGCCGAGGATCTTCTTCTCGATCTCCGCCAGCGCCAGCGTGGTGAAGCGCACCGCGTTGGCGTTGGTCTGGCGATGCACGAACAGCTCCGCCAGCGGCGGCGCCAGCATCTTCGCGGCATGGGTCGCCGGCGTCTCGATATAATACCCAAGCACGTTGTTGTGCCGGATCTTCAGCGCCGCGATCCCGGTCCGGCGGATGTACTCGCCCTGCAGCTCGGCGATGACCCCGCGCCCCTGATCGCGCAGCCGCCGGGTCTCGTCCAGCTCGGCGTCATAGCCCGCCGCCACCATCCCGCCGTCGCGCAGCAGCTGCGGCGGCGCCGCCGTCAGCGCGGCCTCCAGCAGATCCGCCAGCGCCTCGTGCCCGGCCAGCGCCGCCCGCGCCTCGGCCAGCACCTCCGGCAGATCCGCGCCGAGCACCCCGTGCAGCCGCGCCGCCTGCGCCAGCCCGTCGCGGATCGCGGCGAGGTCGCGCGGCCCGCCGCGGTCGAGCGCCAGCCGCGCCAGCGCGCGCTCCAGATCCGGCACGCCGCGCAGCGCCTCCCGCACGTCCCGCCCCGGCGTCTCGACCAGATGCGCCACCGCCGCCTGCCGCGCGCGCACCAGCCGCGCGTCGGTCGAGGGCGCGCTCAGCCGCGCCTCCAGCAGCCGCCCGCCGGCGCCGGTCAGCGTGCGGTCGATGGCGGCGAGCAGCGCGCCCTCGCGCCCGCCCGACAGCGCCCGGGTCAGCTCGAGGTTGCGCCGGGTCGCCGCATCGATCGCCATCAGCCCGCCCGGCGCCTCGCGCGCCGGCGGCCGCAGCAGTGGCATCCGGCCCTTCTGCGTCAGCTCCAGATAGTCGACCAGCCCGCCCAGCGCCGCGACCTCGGGCCGGGTGAACGCCCCGAACCCGTCCAGCGCCGCCACCCCCAGCGCCGCGGCCAGCCGCGCCTCGCCCTGCGTCGAATCGAAGCTCGCCCGCGCCAGCGGCGTCGCCACCGCGCCGGCCTCGGCCAGCGGCTCGCGCAGCTCGGCCTCCAGCGTCTCGGGCACCAGCACCTCGCGCGGCCCCAGCCGCGCCAGCATCGGCCCCAGCCCGCTGCGCGCGCAGGCGGCGACCGTCAGCGCCCCGGTCGAGACGTCGGCCCAGGCGAAGGCGCCCTCGCCGCGCAGCTCGACCCAGGCGCCGAGATAGTTGTGCCGCCGCGCCTCGAGCAGGCTCTCCTCGGTCAGCGTGCCCGGCGTGACCAGCCGCACCACCTCGCGGTGCACCACCGACTTCGCCCCGCGCTTCTTCGCCTCGGCCGGGTCCTCCATCTGCTCGCAGACCGCGACGCGAAAGCCCTTGCGGATCAGCGTCAGCAGATAGCCCTCGGCCGCATGCACCGGCACGCCGCACATCGGGATGTCCTGCCCCAGATGCAGCCCGCGCTTGGTCAGCGCGATGTCGAGCGCCGCCGCCGCCGCCTCGGCGTCGGCGAAGAACATCTCGTAGAAGTCGCCCATGCGGTAGAACAGCAGCGCATCGGGATGCGCGGCCTTGATCCCGAGATACTGCGCCATCATGGGCGAGACACTGCGATTGTCGTCGGTCACCTCGGCTCCCTCACGGAGCCCCGGTTTAGCCGGGGCGCCCTGCGCCTCACAAGGGCGCGCGCGCCCGGCCGCCTCATGCTTCCGGCGTGAAGAGGCTGACGTAGTCCCTGAACAGGAACAGCCGGTTGCGGCGCCCTCCGGTGATCTCCATCAGGACGCCGCTCGCCACCAGGTCCGAGATCAGGTCCGAAGCGGTGTTGACGGATGCGCCGGTGATCTCGGCGGCCCGTTTCACGTCGATGACCGGTTGAGCGTAGAGGCTGCGCATCAGGGTATGAGCATTGTCCTGACGCCGCCGGCTGAAGCGCGGCAGCAGGTCGCGCTCGATCCGCTGCTTGAGACCGAGCACGTCGCGAAACACGCCCGCCGAGGCGAGCGCGGTTTCCTCGACGCCATGGAGAAAGAAGATCAGCCACTCGCGAAGGTGGTCGCCTTGCCGCACCGCCATTAGATGATCGACATACGCCGTCTTGTTCCGCTCGAAATAGTCGGACAGGTAGAGCGCAGGCTTCGGCATCAGCCTTTCGGACGCGAGGTAGAGCGAAATCATCAGACGCCCCAGCCGCCCGTTTCCGTCGAGAAAGGGGTGGATCGTCTCGAACTGATAGTGCGCGATCGCGATGCGGATCAGCGGCGGCACGAAGATGTCCGGGGCATGCAGGAAGCGCTCGAGATCGGTCATCAGCGCCGGGACGTGCTCGTGATGCGGCGGCACGAAGACGGCGTTGCGGAGGCTGACGCCGATCCAGTTCTGGCTGGTGCGGAACTCGCCCGGCAGCTTGTTCCTGCCGCGCACGCCGTCCATCAGGATCGCGTGCGTCCCGCGCAGCAGCCGCGACGAAAGCGGGAGCGTCTCCATTTCGGCAATCGCAATGTTGATCGCGCGAATGTAGTTCTGGATCTCGCTCCAGTCGTCACGCTCCTCCGGGTTCAGGTCCTCGGCGGCCTTGAACGCATCCTCGATGTTGGTCTGCGTGCCTTCGATGCGGCTCGACTGGGTGGCCTCCTTCGCCACCGACATGCGGATGAAGAAGTCGATATCGGGGATGAGCTGGCCGAAGGCGTTCAGTGCGCCGAGCGCCCTGTCCGCACGGCCGAGGAGATCAATCACCTCCGCATCGGCGATGATCCATTCGTGATAGATCGGCTCGGGCAGAAAGGACTGGTATTCGTAGCGCGCCTCGTAGCGGCCGGCGCGGAAGTCCCTGAGATCCATACGTCAGGAACCCCTAGCGTTTCTGAAACAGTCCGTAGCTTACGTCAGGTGTCGTCGCTCGGCAATGCATTATGTCAAATACAGCGGCGTTTCCGATATAACGGCGAAGCGTATATCGGAAACCTGCCCGCGGATCCGCGCCGCAGCCTCAGGCCGGCCGGAAGTCCATCGCCACGCCGTTGATGCAGTAGCGCAGGCCGGTCGGCGGCGGCCCGTCGGGAAAGACATGGCCGAGATGGCTGCCGCAGGTGGCGCAATGCACCTCGGTGCGGGTCATGCCGAAGCTGCGGTCGGTGGTGGTCTCCACCGCCCCTTCCACCGGGGTGTTGAAGCTCGGCCAGCCGGTGCCGCTCTCGAATTTCACGCCGCCCTCGAACAGCGGCTCGTCGCAGCCGGCGCAGACGAAGGTCCCCGCCCGCTTCTCGTGCAGCAGCGCGCAGCTGCCCGGCCGCTCGGTGCCGTGCCCGCGCATCACCGCGTATTGCTCGGGCGTCAGCAGCTTGCGCCATTCGGCGTCGCTGCGGATCACCCGGTAGGTCCTGGCGTCGGTGGTCATGTCGCAACTCCTGGTGTCGGGGCTCGGCCGGGGATCTAGTCCGCGCCGCCGGTCTCGCCAAGCCGTTCGGCGAAAGGCGCGGTTCCGTTACAGGAAATCTCCGGGCCGCCGGCGGCGCCCCGAGGGCTTAACAAAAGGTTGATTTTCCGGAATAAATCCAACAACATCAACATGTTGACCGGCTGCGCACGCGTGCACAGCCGACCCCGATCAGCCCTTCATCCCCTCCCAGAACCCCTTCACCCGCGAAAAGAAGTCCTGGCCCTCGGGATGGTTGTCCGCGCCCTGCGCCTCGAACTCGCGCAACAGCTCGCGCTGCCGCGAGGTCAGGTTCACCGGCGTCTCGACGGCGAGCTCGATATAGAGATCCCCCGGCGCGGCGCCGCGCAGCGCCGGCATGCCCTTGCCGCGCAGCCGCAGCTGCTTGCCCGACTGCACCCCGGCCGGCACCTTGACCCGGGTGCGGCCGCCGTCGAGCGTCGGCGCCTCGATCTCGCCGCCGAGCGCCGCGGTCGAGAACGACACCGGGATGCGGCAGTAGAGGTTCGCGCTGTCGCGCTCGAAGATCGGATGCGCCGCCACCTCGATGAAGATGTAGAGATCCCCCGCCGGCCCGCCGCGCAGTCCGGCCTCGCCCTCGCCGGCCAGCCGGATCCGGGTGCCGGTCTCGACGCCCGCCGGGATGTTGACGTTCAGCGTGCGGTCCTTGCGCACCCGTCCCGCGCCGGCGCAGGACTTGCAGGCGTTCTTGATGATCTGGCCGCGCCCCGAACAGGTCGGGCAGGTCCGCTCGACGGTGAAGAAACCCTGCTGCGCGCGCACCTTGCCGAGGCCCGAGCAGGTCGGACAGGCCATCGGCT
>CAYTMB010000185.1:0-5275 GCA_964438465.1 uncultured Rhodovulum sp.
GCTCGTAGAGCTGCAGCGCCTGGCTGATGCCGTGCTTGACCGCGCCGGCCTGGCCGGACAGGCCGCCGCCCTTGACGGTCGCCATCACGTCGAACTCGCCGGCGACGCCCGCGACGCTGAACGCCTGGCCGATCACCATCTGGAGAACCGGGCGGGCGAAGTATTCGTTCATGGTCTTGCCGTTGACGGTGACCTTGCCCGAGCCGGGCTTGATCCAGACGCGGGCGACCGCGTCCTTGCGCTTGCCGGTGGCGTAGGAGCGCCCGAGGCTGTCGCGCTTGGGCTCGCGGGCGGGGGCGGCTTCGACGGCGGCGACGCCGACGGCGTCCTTGAGCTGGTCGAGCGAGTCGATCGTATCGGCCATTGTCATGCGCTCCGGGTGTTCTTGGCGTTCATGGCGGCGACGTCCAGAACCGTCGGGTTCTGGGCCGCGTGCGGATGCTCGGCGCCGGCGTAGATCTTCAGGTGGCCCATCTGCTGGCGGCTGAGCGGCCCGCCGGGCAGCATGCGCTCCACAGCCTTTTCCAGAACCCGCGTGGGATGCTTGCCCTCGAGGATCTGGCCCGCGGTGCGGTGCTTGATCCCGCCCGGAAAGCCGGTGTGCCAGTAGTATTTCTTGTCGGCGCGCTTGTTGCCGGTCATCTGCACCTTTTCGGCGTTGATGACGATGATGTTGTCGCCCATGTCCATATGGGCGGTGAACGTCGGCTTGTGCTTGCCGCGCAGGCGCATGGCGATCAACGTGGCGAGACGGCCGAGAACGACGCCCTGCGCGTCGATCACGATCCATTTCTTGTCGATGTCGCCCGGTTTGGCGCTGAAGGTCTTCATGGTGGTCCGCCTCGCATCTCGGCCGGCTGGAGTGCGGTCGCCGGGCGACGCGCCATCCCCACCGGAACTGGTCGCGGCTTATTGCCGAGATTCCCGCGGAGGTCAATCGCTGGACAGGCGATATTTCGCAGTGATTTCAACTGGTTAAAAATAAGGTATCAGAATACCCCATTCCGGGCCGGCGCAAGCGCCTCGATCACGCCCGTCGCTTTCAGCACGGCGTAGATCCCGAGCAGGACCAGCGCCACCCAGAGCGCACGCCGGACGCCGGGCATTCGGGTGAGCCAGCCGACGATCGCGAGGCCGATGACGAAGAGAAGGATGAACCGGAACATGCGCCCATCTACGCCGGGCGGTCGCGCGACGGCAAGCCGGCGCGCCGATTGCTTCCGGACGCGCCTCGACCTAAGGACTTCTGCCCAACTCCGAAACCGCCAGGTCGCGCCGATGCCCCAAGACGAGCCGCCGCCTCCCGGTCCCCGCGCCGCGCCGCCAGCGGCGCAGGGTCGCCCGCCCGAGCGGCTCGCGTTCGACATAGCCGTGCACCTCGGCGCGATAGGCCTGTTCGCCTTCCTCGTGTTCGACCTGATGCGGCCCTTCGGCGCGCTGCTGATCTGGAGCGTGATCGTCGCGGCGATCCTGCATCCGATCTATCTCTGGCTCGCCGCCCGTCTCGGACGGCCGCGGCTCGCCGCCGCGCTGGTGACGGCGGGCGCGCTCGTCGTCATGCTCGGACCGGTCGCCATGCTGGCCACGAGCCTGATCCGCTCCGCCGAATGGGTGGTCCCGCATCTGCGCAGCGGCGAACTGCACCTGCCCGAGCCTCCGCAGATGCTGATCGACCTGCCCGGGATCGGGCCTGCGCTCCGGTCGAACTGGGAGCTTGCAACCTCTAATCTCGACGGTTTCCTCGCCCGCTACGGCTCCACGCTGCTCGGCGCCGGCGAACGCGCGATCCGGCCGACGATCCGCGTCGCGGAAGGCGCGCTGACCTTCTTCGCCGCCGCCGCGCTGTCGGGCCTGCTGCACACCCACGCCGCCGTGGCGGCGGCGGCGCTGCGGCGCTGCACCGCTCAGGTGCTGGGCGCGCGCAACGCCCGCTTCGTCGACCTCGCCTCCGCCACCATCCGCAACGTCGCCCGCGGGGTGATCGGCGTGGCGGCGATCCAGGCGCTGCTGATCGGCGTCGGCCTGATCGTCGCCGGCGTGCCGGCGGCCGGCGTGCTGACGCTGGCCGCGCTGGTCTTCGCCATCGTCCAGATCGGCGTGCTGCCGATCGTGCTGCCGGTGATCGCCTGGGTCTGGTTCACCCGCGACACCACCACCGCGGCGCTGCTGACCGCCTATCTGGTCCCCGCCGGGCTGGTCGACGTGCCGCTGAAGCCGCTGCTGCTCGGCAAGGCGCTGACCACGCCGTCGCTGGTCATCTTCGCCGGGGTGATCGGCGGCGCGGTCGCCTACGGCCTGATCGGGCTGTTCCTCGGGCCGATCCTGCTCGCGCTCGCCTACGAGATCCTCCGGGTCGGGCTTTACGGCCCCGACCCGGAGGAGCCGCGCGCGCCCGGCGGGATCGAATAGGTCAGGCTCGCCCGCGCGACCGGCGCCTCGACCCCTTCCGAGCGCAGCAGCACGTCGCCCACCGCGAGGCTGCGCCCGAGCTTCAGGATGCGCGCCTCGGCGGTCAGCGCCCCCGGCGCCGGCTTGCGCAGGAAATCGATGCTGCAGCTGGTGGTGACCGTCAGCGCCTCGGGACCGATCATCGCCAGCACCGCGATGTAGAAGGCGCAGTCGGCCAGCGCGAACATCGCCGGCCCCGACACCGTGCCGCCCGGCCGCAGGTCGGCCTCGGCCGCGACCATGCGCACCCGCGCGCCGCAGGGCTCCAGCCCGGTGATCTCGAAGCGATGCGCGAGCTGCGGGAACACCTCGGCGAGGAAGGCGTGCAGCTCGTCGGGCGTCATCCTGAGCGGCATCGCACCCTTCCGGTCGGCGGCGTTATCTGCAAACTGTCGCGGCGAGAGACCGACCGCAAGGAGGAACGCATGGCCGAGCCGCTGCTGCTGCGCGAGGACGCGGACGCCATCGCGACGCTGACGCTGAACGACCCGGGCAAGCTCAACGCGCTGTCGGTCGCGATGCTGGGCGCGCTGCAGGACGAACTCGACCGCATCGCCGCCGACGCCAGCGTGCGGGTGGTGGTCCTGCGCGGCGCCGGCAAGGCGTTCTGCGCCGGCCACGACCTGCGCGAGATGTCCGCGGCGCGCCAGGCCGAGGACGGCGGCCGCGGCTTCTTCGAGGCGCTGTTCGCCCAGTGCTCGCGGCTGATGACCAGCCTGCCCCGCCTGCCGCAGCCGGTGATCGCCGAGGTGCAGGGCATCGCCACCGCGGCGGGATGCCAGCTCGTCGCCTCCTGCGACCTCGCGGTGGCGGCGGAGGGGACCCGCTTCGGGGTCAACGGCGTCAACATCGGCCTGTTCTGCTCGACGCCGATGGTGGCGCTCAGCCGCAACATCGGCCGCAAGGCGGCGTTCGAGATGCTGACCACCGGCGAGTTCGTCGATGCGGCCGAAGCGCGACGGCTCGGGCTCGTCAATCGCGTCGTCGCGCCGGAGGCGCTCCCGGCCGAGGCGCGCGCCCTCGCCGCCACCATCGCCGCCAAGCTCGGGCCGGTGGTGCGGATCGGCAAGCGCGCCTTCTACGAACAGGCCGAGATGACCCTCGCCGACGCCTACGCCCATACCGGCGAGGTGATGGTCGCCAACATGCTGCGCGAGGACACCGCCGAGGGCGTCGAGGCCTTCCTCGCCAAGCGGGCGCCGCGCTGGGGCCAATAGCGGCGTCTCTCCTCCCGCGCGTCCTGTCGGCGCCCGGCACAACTCGCTTGACAGGTCGTGCCTGCAAACCTGACGATGCTTGCAAAAGCCTGCGACAAAACTCCTGGGAGGAGACCATGCTCAGACACGAAGGCGCGCTCGCGCCGGTGCGACGGACGCCTGCCCTGGCGGCGACGGTGATTGCGGCGACGGCGCTCGCGCCGGTGGCGGCCGGCGCACAGGGCGCCGGGACCGGCATCGACCCGGAGACCTGGACGCCCGAACATGTCCGCGAGATCGCGGGCACCGGGACCGTCGACACCGCCGCGGAATGCGGCGCCGTCGTGCCGCTCGACCACAGCGGGCGCGTCACCTACTGGTACGTCGGCCCGACGCAGGCCGAGCCCGAGCTGCACCGCAAGATGGACGAGGATTTCTGGGCGGCCTTCGCCGAGACCTATCCCAACATCGACGTCGACGTGCAGAACATCGGCTACAACGACATGCTCAACAAGCTGCGCACCGCGGCGCTCGGCAACGCCGCGCCGATGGCGGCGCGGCTGCCGATCCTCTGGGGCGCCGAATTCGCCTCCAAGGGCCAGCTGCTCGAGCTCGCCCCCGAGGACGTCGGCTATGCGACCGACCAGTTCTGGCCCGGCGCGATGAAATCGGTCAGCCTCGACGGCAAGACCTGGGGCATCCCCACCAACAACGAGACGATGGCCTTCATCTGGAACGCCGGGATCTTCCGCGAGGCCGGGCTCGACCCCGAGACCCCGCCCGAGACCTGGGACGACGTCGTCGAATACTCCAGGCAGATCAAGGAAAAGACCGGCAAGAGCGGCTACGGCCTCGTCGCCCGCGTCAACGCCGGCAACACCCCGTTCCGCTTCATGCCGATGATGTGGGCCGAGGGCGGCGGCGCGCTCGACGAAGCCGCGCCCGAGCCGACCTATCAGGTGATCGAGGTCAATTCCGAAGGCTCGCGCCGCGCGCTGCAGCACGCCTACGACATGTACGTCCGCGACAAGTCGGCGCCAGTCTCGGCGCTGACCAACACCCAGGTCGAGAACCAGGACCCGTTCCTCGCCGACCAACTCGGCATGATGATCGCGCATCCGGCGGAATACGCGGTGATGCTCGACCGCGCCAAGAAGGCCACCGGCGACGACCAGGCCAAGGCGCAGGCCGTGGTCGACAACATGCGCTACGGCAAGATCCCGCGCGGCGTCGAGACCCGCGCGGCGGTGTTCGGCGGCAGCAACATCCACATCTTCAACCCGGACGTGGTCGACGGCGATCTCGACCTCGAGGCGGCCAAGGCGCTGGTCTGCTTCATGACCGGGCCGGAATGGTCGACCAAGCTGTCCTGGGTCATCTCCAACCCGGGCAACGTCCGCGGCTTCGAGACCGAGTGGATGAAGGAGCGGCTCGACACCATCAAGTTCCTCGACGTCGCCACCTCGATGCTGCCGAGCGGCATCCCCTTCCCGGTCGTCGCCGAGACGACCGAGATCATGAACATCATCATCCCGGAAATGATCCAGAACGCGCTGACCGAGAAGATGAGCGTGGACGAGGCCGCCGCCGACGCCGAGGCGAAGATCCAGGCCCTGATCGACGGCATGTGA
>CAYTMB010000186.1:0-5198 GCA_964438465.1 uncultured Rhodovulum sp.
GAGGTTGACGTCGAGGATCTCGACCCGCGTGACCTCGATCCCCCAGTCGTCGACGATCTGCGCCAGCGATCCCTGGATCTTGGCGATCACCGCCGAGCGGTTCGATTGCACCTGGTCGAGCTCCATCATGCCGATCTCGGAGCGCACGATGCCCGCCACCGTCGTCGCGATCGCTCCGTCGACGTCGCGGATGCGGTAGACGGTCTTCTCCGGCTCGATGATGCGGTAGAAGACGGATGTCTGCACCTGCACCAGCACGTTGTCCGCGGTGATCGCGTCCTGGCTCGCGGTCGGCAGCTGCCGCTCGAGGATCGAGATCCGGTGCGCCACCCGGTCGAGGAACGGCACGATCAGGTTCAGCCCCGGTCCCAGCACCGAGCGCAGCCGCCCGAAGCGCTCGACCACGAACTTCTCCGACTGCGGCACCACCCGCACCCCGAGGAACAGGCAGACCAGAATGAACGCCGCCAGCGCCAGCGCCACGGCGTTCGCCCCGATGAAGGTCTCTATATCCATGCCCGGCCTCCGCCCGATCCCGTCCGCGCGCACCATTGCGCGGGTCGCCCGCGCAAGCAACGGAGTTCAACCTGTCCTGGTGAGGGCGCGCCGCGCCCCCGGTCGGCAGGACTTAGAAATAGATGAATTAAATCAGGTACTTGATTTGTGTATCATCATGATACGCCTCGATCAGCCGATCCCGCCGCTGCGGGTCAGCGTGGCGGCGATCCGGTCGGCCAGCGCCTCGATGGCGCGGGCGTGCGCGTCGATCAGGCCCTGATAACCCGGCGTCTCGGCGGTCAGCGTCACCGCGAAGCGGTCCGAGGAGACCACCCGGCCCGAGGTCGACGACACGATCACATACTGGCCCGAGAACTGGAACGGCCCTTCGGGCGCGCCGATCATCCGGTCGACGAAGACCTCGAGCCGCAGGCTGGGCGAGTCGAAGGCCGGCCAGGGTTCGGTGGCGATCTGGGCGTTCACCCGCGACTGCAGCGCCGCGACGAGATGGCGGGTCAGCGCCCGGCGCGGCGTATCGGCCCAGAGCGCGTTCTTGCTGAGCTGGACGGCGCCGGTGTCGGTCAGCACCGCGATCTCCACCGTCTCCGCATAGGCCGGCAGGCTGATGTCGGCGACCGCGACGCTGCCGAGCACGCTGGTCGTCCCCGCCGCGGCGACCGGGGGCGGGGTCAGGTAGTAGTCGGGCCGTCCGCCGCAGGCGGCCAGCGCCAGCGCCGCCAGCGCGAGGAGCAGGGTGGGGCGCATCGTCATCTCCCGAAGAGGACCGAGTTGGGACGGCGCTCGAGCGCGATCACCAGCGCGTTGACCGACTGCGCCGCCGTGCGCAGGTCCTTGAGCAGCCGCTCGGTCTCGCGGGTCAGCTCGGAGCCGGGCGTGAAGGTCGCGAGCGCGCTGTCGGCGCGCCGGGAGACCGAGTCGAGCTGGGCGATCAGCGCCGGCAGGCGTTCCGCCGCCGCGGTGATCGCCGCCGCGGCCTGGTCGGCGGAGGCCAGCGTGTTGTTGACGTTCTCGACCGCGCCCCCCTCGCGCAGCTCCGCGATCAGCAGGCGGACCTGGGCGAGCGACTGGGCGAGCTCCTGCGGCACCTGGTCGATGCCGTTGGCGCCGAGGAAGGCGTCGGCGCCGTCGAGCACGCTGGTGGCGGAGGTCACCAGCTGGTCGAGCGGCAGCGCCTCGACGCGGCCCGACAGCGCCTTGAGGTTGTCGATCAGCTCCGGCAGCCCGGCCGAGGCGGTGTCGACGTTGGCCGCGGCGCGTTCGGCGGCGGCGACGGCCTTGGCGATCTCGGCGCCGAGGTTCGCCGCGCGCAGCTCGTCGGTCAGCTGGCGCAGCGAGGCGAGCGCGGCGTTGACGTTCTCGACCGAGCCGCCGGTCCGCAGGTCCGCGATCAGCCCGCGCGCCTCGTTCAGCGCGGCGTCGACCGAGCCGGGCAGGGCGGCGGCGGCGTCGCTGCGCACCAGCGCGTCGATGCCGTCGACGGTGCGGGTGGCCGAGGTCACGAAGTCGTCGAGCGGCAGGTCCTGGACCTGGCCGATCAGCGCCGGCACGCCCTCGGCGGCGACGCCGAACTTCTCGATCGTGACGCGGGTGGCGTCGAGCGTGGCGGCGAGGCTGGCCATCAGCTCGCGGGTCTCGACGTCCGCGACCACGTTCTGGATCGAGGCGAGGGTGGCGGCGATCTGGGCGGGGGTCTCCTTGATGCCGCTGGTCTCGACCACCTCGCGGATGTCGGCGATCAGCGCGCCGATATTGGCCGGCGCCGAGCGGAAGCCTTCCTCGGTCACCAGCGCGTTCACGTTCGCGAGCAGCGTGGTGAAGGTGTTCATCAGCTCCTCGATCGGCAGCGAGGACAGCCGGTTCATCACGTTCTCGGCCGAAGCGGCGATGCCGGCGACCTCCGACGGCGCGGTCGGCAGCACCGGATGGGGCTGCGCGTCGCGGGCGAGGCTGGCGGGTTCGGCCTCGGCGAGCTCGGCGAGGTTGACGTGCAGGCTCTGCGACAGCAGGCCCGAACTGGCGAGCTGCGCGCGCAGCCCGTCGGTCGCGACGAGATCGGCGAGCAGGTCGAGGCCGGCCGCGGTGGCGTCGGGGCTGTCGGAGGGCACGCCGAGGCGCTGCGGGATGACCGTCATCGTCACGCGCATCATCAGGCTGGTTCCCGCGTCGCGGCGGATGATGACCGGCTGGAATTCGGTGACCTCGCCCACGGTGACGCCGCGGTATTCGACCTTGGCGCCGGGCTCGAGGCCGCTGACGCTGGAGTCGAAGAAGGCGTTCAGCGTCAGGCGGGCGCCGGGCAGGTCCTCGATCACGTTCTGCCGGGCGACCGCCTCGGAGGGGTAGAGCTCGAAGACATGGCCGTCGGGAACCTGCTCGATCGCGGAGCCGACCTGGGCGAAGGCGAGGCCGCCCTGCAGCAGCGACACCAGGCTCTCGACGTTGAGCGAGGCGCCGCCGGCGCCGAGGTTGATGGAGAAGCCGCTGGCGTTCCAGAACCGCGCGCCTTCGGTCAGGAAGGCGTCGTAGGGGTCGCCCACGAAGACGTCGACCATGACGTCGCCCGCTTCGGTCAGCTCGACGTTCTCGATCCGGCCCACCGGGATGCGCTTGAACAGCACCGGCGCCCCGACCGCCAGCGAGCCGCCGTTCAGCGCGCGCAGCCGGATGCGCCGGCCGGGTTCGTCCGCCGGGGTCAGCGGCGGACGGGGCAGCGCGGCGAAGCTATCGACGCGCGGGCCGGCCGCACCGCTCCAGTAGGCCTCGATGTAGACGCCCGAGACGATGGTCTCGATGCCCGAGACGCCCTGCGCCGAGACCGAGGGGCGCACCACCCAGAACTCGGCGCTGGCGTCGAGGTAGCGCGACATGTCCTTGTCGATGCGCGCGGTGGCGATGACCTTGCTGAGGTCCGGGGTGAAGCGCAGGGTCTCGACGACGCCGACGGTGACGTGGCGAAAGCGCAGCGTGGTCTTGCCGGCCTCGATGCCGGCGGCGTCGCCGAGCAGGATCTCGATGGTCGGACCGCGGTCCGAGTAGCTGCGGTAGGCGACGCCGAGCGATATCAGCAGCGCCAGCAGCGGCACCAGCCAGACGGCCGAGATGCGCCGCGAGGCCGTCTCGGCCCTGGGCGTCTCGACGATCGCGTCGTGCGGCCCGGCGTCACTCATTCGGCGGCCCCTCGCGGTCGGCGCTGTCCCAGATCAGTCTCGGGTCCATAGCCTTTGCCGACAGCATGGTAAAGGCGACCGACATCGCGAAGAACACCGCCGCCGGACCGGGATCGATCGAGGCGAAGAAGCCCATCTGGATCAGCGCGGCGAGGATCGCCACGACGAAGACATCGACCATCGACCAGCGGCCGACGAACTCGACCGCCTCGTAGAGATGGATGCGGGTGTGCGCGGGGATCGGCAGGCGCAGCTGGATCGAGAGCGCGAGCAGGCCGATCAGGAAGAACTTGGTGACGGGGATCACCACGCTGGCGAGGAACACGATGCCGGCGACGGCGTAGGCGTGGTGGCCGATGAGCTCGATCACGCCGCCGACGATGGTCGAGCGGTAGGTCGAGCCGATCGAGGAGG
The DNA here is from genome assembly GCA_964438465.1 of uncultured Rhodovulum sp. Taxonomy (GTDB): domain Bacteria; phylum Pseudomonadota; class Alphaproteobacteria; order Rhodobacterales; family Rhodobacteraceae; genus Amaricoccus. Next base: position 4,101 of record CAYTMB010000186.1, read on the forward strand.
TGATCATCATCGGGTAGAGATTGGCCGGGATGTAGCAGATCAGCCCGACCGCGAGCAGCGCCCAGACCCGCTGCAGGCTGTCGGGCGTCCGGCTGTGCAGCGCGGAATGGCAGCGCGGGCAGACCGGGACGCCGGCCGGCGACGCCTTGCCGCAGGTGCGGCAGCCGACGAGGCCCGCGGCGCGGGCGGTCAGGGCCGGCGGGTGCGGCTGCGTTCGAGCGTCTGCCATAGCGACCATTCACAGAGGCTGGCGCCCTCGACGACGACCAGCACGACGAGGCAGGCCAGCGCCCAGAAGGCGGGGCCGAGGGTGACCGAGGCGATGCCCGCGACCTTCACCAGCGCCACGACGACGCCGATGATGAAGATCTCGGCCATCGACCAGGGCTTGAGATGGGCGGCGAGGCGGAAGGCCGCGGTCGCGGCCGGCGCCGGCGGCCGGCCGAGGCGCAGCGGCAGGATGACGTAGGCGAGCGCGCCGGCGCGGAGCAGCGGGATCACCACGATCAGCAGGCCGACGGCGACGGCGAGCGGGACCATCAGCCCGCTGGAGAAGGCGAGCGCCGCGTCGAGCACCGAGGCCTTGCGGCTGAGGCCGAAGGTCGACAGTTCGAGGAACGGGAAGAACAGCGCGCCGGCCATCAGGATCAGGCTGGCGAAGGCGGCGGCGAGGGTGCGGTCCATCGCGGTGGCGCGGTTGGTCTTGAGCACCGCGCGGCAGCGCCGGCAGCGCAGGCGGCCGCCCTGCGGCGGGTCGATCTCGCGGTGCAGCGCGTCGCAGTAGGGACAGGCGATCAGGTCGCCGCCGCCGGAGGCGGGCAGGGGCGCGAGCGTCGGGACGGCGGCGGTCATGTCCGCCATCTAGGGGGTTTCGCAGGCGCAGGAAAGCGGCTGCGAAGCCGCGCATGGCGCGTGCGGGGATGTCTGCGGGTGTGTATCAAGTTGATACACGAGTTAAGCTATTGATTTATCGTGATAAATCAGAGGGCGCGGCATTGCCGGGCTGAGCTACGCGACGTTTCAGGAAGAAAGCGCGCGGGCCCCGCCGTCGCGCCCGGGCCCCAAGCCCGGGAAGCGGCCGACCGCCCCGTCACGCCG
>CAYTMB010000187.1:0-5187 GCA_964438465.1 uncultured Rhodovulum sp.
TTGCCCGCCTTCTCGCCCGCCGGTTCGGCGCGGATGTTCAGCTGCTCGCGCATCACCTTCGGCCGCACCTCCTCGACCCCGCCGGGCTCGAGGTCGCCCAGCTGGAACGGCCCGTAGGAGATCCGGATCAGCCGGTTCACGCTCAGCCCCACCGTTTCGAGCGCCCGCCGGACCTCGCGGTTCCGCCCCTCGCGCAGCCCGATCGTCAGCCAGACGTTCGCGCCCTGCTGGCGGTCGATCGCCACCCCCATCGGCGCGAACCGCTCGCCGTCCACCGTGATCCCCCGCCGCAGCGGCTCCAGCGCCGCGTCGTCCGGCGTCCCCTTGGCCCGCACCCGGTACTTCCGCACCCAGCCGGTCGACGGCAGCTCCAGCCGCCGCTTCAGCTCGCCGTCGTTGGTCAGCAACAGCAGCCCCTCGGAGTTGAGGTCGAGCCGCCCGACGCTGACCACCCGCGGCATCTCCGCCGGCAGATGCGCAAACACGGTGTCGCGGCCCTTCTCGTCGGCCTCCGACGTCACCAGCCCGATCGGCTTGTAGTAGCGCCACAGCCGCGCCGCCTCAGGGGCCGCCAGCGGCCGCCCGTCCACGGTGACCGCGTCCCCAGGCGTCACGTTCAGCGCCGGGCTGTCGATCACCCGCCCGTTCACCGCGACCCGGCCCTCGGCGATCATCGCCTCGGCCCCGCGCCGCGACGCGACGCCGGCGCGGGCCAGCCGCTTGGCGATCCGCTCCCCCGCCGCGTCGCTCATGGCGCGCCGGCGGCGTCCCCCCGGGGCTCCGGCCGGTACATCCGCAGGAAGGCCGCGACCGCGCCGCGGGCGTGCTCGGCGATCTCGGCCGCGTCGTAGCCCGGCACGATGCCGAACAGCCGGTTGTAGAACACCCGCGCGAGGCACAGCCCGAAGAACCGGTGCGCGGCAAGATCGGCGTCGTCCACGGCGATCTCGCCGCGCGCCGAAGCGGCCGCCAGGATCGGCGCGAGCTTCGCCCGTCCACGGTCGATCCCGCTCGTGAAGAAGGCCTCGCCGATCGCGGGAAACCTCTCGGATTCCGCGGCGGCGTTGCGGAACGTGCCCAGCGCGGTCGGGGTCAGCACGAAGGTGGTGAAACGGATCGCAAAATCCACGAGCAAGGGCTCCAGCGGCCCGTCCTCGGCGGCGGTGCAGAGCAGGCTCTCGGACTGCCGCCCGCAGTCGCGCCGCATCACCGCCGCGAACAGCGCGGCCTTGTCGGGATAGTAGCGGTACATCGTGGCCTTGGAGATGCCGGCCTCGCGGGCGATGTCGTCGACGCTCGCCCCCTCGAAACCGCGCGCCAGGATCACCGCCTGCGCGCCATCGAGCAGTTGCGCGCATTTGCGCTCGGCCCGCGCGCTGAGGCCGCCAGCGTCCGCGGCGCAGGGCGTGTCCTCGACGGGCGCGGGCGGCGCAATGTCCATGTCCTTGGCCATCTTCCAGCCGTAGCAGCCGGATGCGGCCATGTCCACGGCCGCGGCGGGGTCTGGAGCTTTTTTTATACGAAACCGTTCAGTTTTTCTTGACGCCGCCGGCGATCGGCGTATCCTTGGGATAGAACGGAACTGTTTCGTTCAATAATGGAAAGGCGCTATGATGTCTTCGTTCAATTTCAAGTCGATCGCCCTTGCGGGCGTGCTCGCCGCGGTCGCTTCGACCGCTTCCGCCGCCACCCTTGGCCAGCGGCTCGCCGACGGCAGCGTGTCCGAGGCGGCCTACACCCAGCTCGTCGCCGGCAGCGGCCTCAGCGACAGCGAGGCCCGGGGCATGACGGTCCACGAAGTCATGCAGGTGAAGTTCAAGGACGACTGATCCGCGATGCGGCCTGACGATCGCCCGGCGCTGCGAGCGCCGGGCGTGAGGGCTTGCCCCGACGGCGCAAGCCGGGCGACAAGACCGCGGTGACCCGCTTTGCGCCCCTGATGGACATCGCCCTCGCCGAGGCCCGCGCCGCCGGCGCCCGCGGCGAAGTTCCGGTCGGCGCGGTCGTCGCAGGACCGGGAGCGGGCGAGGTTCTCGCCCGCGCCGGCAACCGCACCCGCGAGGCGCGCGACCCCACCGCGCACGCCGAGATCCTCGCGCTGCGCGCCGCCGCCGCGGCGCTCGGATCGGAGCGGCTGACCGGCTGCGCGCTCTACGTCACGCTCGAACCCTGCCCGATGTGCGCTGCGGCGATATCGGCCGCCCGCATCGCCCTCTTGGTCTACGGCGCGCCCGATCCGAAATCCGGCGGCGTCGAGCAGGGGCCGCGGATCTTCTCCCACCCCCAGGCGCACCACGTCCCCGAGATCGTGGCGGGCGTCGCCGAAGCCGACTGCGCCGCGCTGCTGCGGGATTTTTTCGCGGTGCTGCGCTAGCGCGATGGGGCGGCGCGACCGTCAGGCCGCGCCTATCCGCCGATGTTCGCGGCCTGATGCGCCCATTCCGCCGACACATCCGCGCCGCCGGGCCGCGATCCCGCGCGTCGGTACCAGTAGTCGGAATTGCCGCGGTCGCCCTCGATCCAGTGCGCCAGCGCGTGCACCCGGTCGAAGGCCGGCGTGCCTTCCGCGGTCTGGCAGATCGCGTGCGCGCGTTCCCACTCCGGTCCGGGCATCAGCCCGCCCTTCTTCAGCCACCACAGCGCCTGGTGCTGCGGCAACAGGCCGGGCGGCGGCTCGTCCAGTTCGAGGCTCTCAAGCAGGTTCATGGCGATTTCCCCCAGGTTCCGGTTCCGTTCAACGACGAATCATGCATATGGGCTGTGCATGGTCCGTGCATGGGTTGCGCATCGATTTTTCCGCGGTTCCGCAATGGCTTCCCCAGGAGTCAGACTTCGAACGGCGCCATCGGCTCCGCCTCGATCACCCGCACCCCCGGCAACGCCTCCCTCATCGCCACCGCCGACTGCTCCAGCAGCGGGAAGGTCCGGTAGTGGCAGGGGATCACCGTCTCGAAGTTGAAGTACCGCTTCGCCGCCCAGGCCGCCCGCTTCATGTCCATGGTGAAATGCCCGCCCGCCGACAGGATGCCGATCTGCGGATGGTGCAGCGCCTCGAACACCTCCATGTCGGCGGTGACGTCGGTGTCGCCGGAGAAGTAGATCGTCCGGCCCTCGCCCTCGATCATGAAGCCCGCCTCGCACCCGCCGTAGGTCGGCCCGTCCTCGCCGGCGACCGAGGACGAATGCACCGCATTGACCAGCGTCACCGCCACGTCGCCGAGCCGGATCGTGCCGCCCTTGTTGAAGCCGACGGTGCTGATCGCGTGCGTCTTCTCCCACCAGTTCATCAGATCGTATGTTCCGACCGCCGGCACGCCGAGATCCTTGGCGATGGCCGCCGCGTCGCCGGCGTGGTCGCCGTGCGCGTGGCTCACCAGCACCGCCGTGGCGCCGGCGATCGCCTCGTCGCGCCTGTCCTGCGGGAACATCGGGTTGCCGGTCAGCCAGGGATCGACGAGCAGGATCTGGTCGGCGATCTCGATGCGAAACCCGGAATGCCCGAGCCATGTCAGCTTCATGTGGAACCTTCCTTGCGCCGGCCTATGCTGTCGGGCCTGATGGACGGGAGCATCCATGGACTGGTTTCGCGAGGTCAACAACTATTGCGAGCGACTCGACGCCGGCTTCTGGGCCGAGCCGCTCAATGCGCTCAGCAACGCGAGCTTCCTGATCGCGGCGTTCGTCTGCTGGCGGTTGATCGGCGCCCGCCGCGACTTCGGCGCGAGGCTGTTGACGGCGGTGGTCGCGGCCATCGGCGTCGGGTCCTGGCTGTTCCACACCCACGCGCAGGTCTGGGCGGCGCTGGCGGACGTGATCCCGATCCAGCTGTTCATCCTGACCTACGTCTATTTCGCGACCGTGCGGTTCTTCGCCCTGCCGCCCTGGGCCGGCGCGCTCGCGGTCCTGCTTTTCCTGCCTTGCGCGGCGCTGGCCGCCCGCGGCATCGCGGCGGTGGTCGGGCCGCTCAACGGCTCGGTCGGCTACGCGCCGGTTCCGATCCTGATCGCGGCCTATGCCGTCGCGCTGCGCAAGCGGGCGCCCCGGACCGCCCGCGGCCTCGCCATCGGCGCCGGCATCCTCGTGGTCTCGCTGGTCTTTCGCACCATCGACCAGGCGGTTTGTCCCGCTCTGCCGATCGGCACGCATTTCCTGTGGCACATCCTGAACGGCGTCATGCTGGGCTGGATGATCGTCGTGCTGCTGCGCCACGACTCCGGCGTTTCGCCCGAGGGCCGCACCGCCCTTGCGGCGGCGCGCGGGGACGGGTAAACCCGCGCACCCGACTTCAGGACAGCGCATGGCGATCGACAGGGACACGGCGCGCCGCGTGGCGCATCTCGCACGTATCGAGGTCGCGGAGGCCGAGCTCGACCGGGTGGCGGCCGAGCTGTCGGGCATCCTCGGCTTCATGGAGCAGCTGCGCGAGGTGGATGTCGCGGGCGTCGAGCCGATGACCTCGGTGACGCCGATGGCGCTGCCGCGCCGCGCCGACGCGGTGACCGAAGGCGACCAGCGCGACCGCATCCTCGCGAACGCGCCGGACGCGCGCCGGGGTTTCTTCGCCGTGCCGAAGGTGGTCGAGTAGATGTCCGAGCTGTCCCGACTGACCCTTGCGGCCGCGCGCGACGGCCTTCGCGCGCGCGATTTCACCGCGCTGGACCTTGCCGAAGACTGTCTCGCCGAGATCGAAGCGGCTCAGGCGCTGAACGCCTTCTCCGCGGTGACGCCCGAGCGGGCGCTGGCCCAGGCGGCGGCGGCCGACGCCCGCCTGGCTGCGGGCGACGCGCCGGATCTGTGCGGAATTCCCTTGGGGATCAAGGATCTGTTCTGCACCGACGGCGCCCCGAGCCAGGCGGCGTCGCGGATACTCGAGGGTTTCTTCCCGCCCTACGAGAGCACCGTGACCGCCCGGCTGTGGGAGCGCGGCGCGGTGATGCTCGGCAAGCTCAACATGGACGAGTTCGCGATGGGCTCGTCGAACGAGACCTCGGTCTACGGCCCCGCCGTCAGCCCCTGGCGCCGCGCGGGCGACCCCACGCCGCTGACGCCCGGCGGCTCGTCCGGCGGCTCGGCGGCGGCGGTGGCGGCGGATCTCTGCCTCGGCGCGACCGGCACCGACACCGGCGGCTCGATCCGCCAGCCGGCGGCCTTCACCGGCATCGTCGGGGTGAAGCCGACCTACGGGCG
>CAYTMB010000188.1:0-5121 GCA_964438465.1 uncultured Rhodovulum sp.
CCGCGGCGGCCGCGGCATGGGCCTCGCGCGCGACCGGCAGCCCGCCCGGCTCGGTCCCGAGCAGGTGCAGCCAGGCCCGGAGCGCATGCGCCATGGCGAAGCCGGGCGCAGCCGCGATCGCCGCCTCGGCGCCGGCCACCGGATCGCCGCGGTAGCATTGCAGCTCGGCCACCGCCCGTTCGTAATGGGCGAGCGCGGCGGCGTTGGCCCCGGTCACGCCGAGGCCGCGGATATCCTTGAGCGTCATGATCCTGTCCTTTCCTGCGGGTGACGGGATGCCGCCCGCGCATGTTCAGAAGGCGTGAGATCGGGCCTCACGTCGTGGGGCCGGCGTCCTCGCGCTGCGCCGGGCGGCGCCCGACCGGGCGCGCCAGCAGCAGGGCGTCGCCGTCGCGATAGCGCAGGCTCGGATGGCGGACGATCGCGCGGCGCGCGATCTCGCCGAACCCGCGCCGGCGATAGAACGCGAGCGCCCGCGCGTTCCGCTCGAAGCAGATGAGCGAGATCCGCGGACAGCCCTCGGAGCGGGCGCGGCCGTCCATGCGGTCCATCAGCGCGCCGCCGACGCCCGCGCCGCGATGGCGGGCGTCGACCACGAGGCCCGCGACGTAGAGCGAGCCCGGGATCTCCAGCTCCGCATAGGGCCGGAGCACGGGATCCTCCTCGATCTCGCCCGGCGCCTGCGGCGGCATGGGAAAGGCGTGGACCATGCCGATGACCGCCTCGCCCCGGACGGCGAGCAGGCAGTTCTCGTAGGAGAAGGCCGTGCCCATGCGCGCGTAGCGCGCCGCGCCGACCGCCTCGGGGGACTCGCCCGGCGTCGCCAGCCGGCTCCAGATGTAGCCGGCCAGCCCGTCGGAGGAGATCAGGAACAGGCGGGCGATCTCGCCCGCATCCTCCGCCCGCGCCGGGCGGATGCGGAGCCCGGGCGCAAGCCGGGTCGTCTGAAGGGCCATGGTCATCTTGTCTTCTCCTGTCGAACTCGCTGCAGACGGCGGGACGCCCCGCGGATGTCCCCAGGGCGTGAGGACCGACCTCACGTCGTGAGAGGCGCCCCGAAGCGCGGCGGTCGGGGGCGGAGCGCGGTCCGGCATCGCGGCAAATCCTTCTCCGGCCGCCCGGGGCCGCTGCGCGCGCGGGAAAGCGGTCCGCCCGCCGTCACTGGAAGGAAGGGCGTAAGGCGGCGCCTCACATCGTTGGGCGCAGGCCCGGAGGGGCTCATCCCGCCGCTCGCATTCCGCAGCCGCTCCGTGCTAGACTGCGGCCCGCATCCGCCCCGCCGGTCCGCGGTCCGGGGCCCCATCGGGGATTGTCGCCGATGACCACCATGCAGGCGCTCGATCTGGCGTTTCCGGCCCGCTCCGGTCCGGTGCTGGCGGTGACGCCGATCGCGACGCCGCCGGACGAGCCGGAGCTGGGCTTCCTCGCCGAGGGGCTGCACGAGGACATCTGCGGCGCGCTCAGCCGCTTCCGCTCGCTCACCGTCATCGCCCCGATGTCGGCCGCGGCCGTCGCCGGGCTGCCGGAGCCCGAGATCGCCCGCCGGCTCGGCGCCAGCCATGTGCTCAGGAGCCGGCTGGCGCGGTCGGCCCCCGACCGGCTGCAGCTCCGCCTCGGCCTCACCGCCGACGCCGCCCAGCTCCTGACCGAGCGGATCGAGATCGACGCCGGCCGGGTGCTCGAGCTCCACGACGAGGTCGTCGCCCGCGTCGCCGCCACCCTCGCCGCGCGGATCGACCAGGCCGAGCTCGCCGCCGCGCAGGACCGGGCGCCGGCCAACCTCGAGGCCTACAAGCTGACGCTGCGCGGGATGTCCGTGCTCCGCCGCGGCAGCCACGACGACGACATCGCCGCCCGGGCGCTGTTCGAGCAGGCGCTCGACCTCGATCCGCGCTCGGCGCGCGCCCGCGCCGGCGTCGCCCTGTCGCATTTCAACGTCTGGAGCTGCCAGTTCTGGGACCGCGCCGAGGAGGCGGGCCGGCTCGCCTATTCGACCGCGCACGAGGCGCTGGCGATCGACGAGCACGACGGCTTGCTGCACCTGATCATCGGCAAGGTGCATCTGATGCGGCGCGACTTCGACCGCGCCGAATGGTATTTCGACCGGGCGCTGGCGCTGTCGCCGCACGACGCGGAGGTGCTGATCCAGCTGGCGCTCTACCTGCCGTTCCTCGGCCGCGCCGGGCCCGCGGTCGAGCACGCGCGCCGGGCCATGGCCCTCAACCCCTATCACCCGAGCACCTGGCACACCTATCTCGGCTTCGCCGAGCTGATGGCGCGCGACCTCGAGGCCGCGGCGCTGAGCCACGCCCGCGCCGACGGGCATCCCTACATCGACGCGCCGGCCTGCCGCGCCGTCGCCCTCGCCCATCTCGGCCGGCTCGACGAGGCGCGCGCGGAACTGCAAGCCTTCGACGCGAACTTCCGCGCCAAGATCCTGTTCGGGGCGCGCGATCCCGGCCCGGGCGAGGCGCTGCGCTGGTTCGCCGACTACAACCCCTTCGCCCGCCCCGAGGACCTCGCCTTCTGCCTCGAGGCGTTCCGGATGATCGACGCGGCGCCGGCCCCGGCCGCCGGCCCGGCGCCCGCGGTCGAGGCCGCGCTCCTGCGCGAGGGCGCCGGCTGGACGGTGACCTTCGGCGGCGCCCGCGCCAGCCTCGGCCCGCTCAAGGGGCTCGAGGACATCCGCCGCCTGCTCGCCTGCCCCGGCGCGGAGATCCACTGCCTCGATCTCGCCGACCGCGCCGAGGAGACCTTCGCCGGCGACGCGGCGCTCGACGCCCGCGGCCGGGCCGAGGTCAAGGCCCGCCTCCGCGACCTGCAGCAGGATCTCGCCGAGGCCGAGGACATGAACGACATCGGCCGCGCCGAGCGGATCCGGGCGGAGCTCGACGCGCTGGTCGAGACCCTGACCCGCGCGCTCGGCCTCGGCGGCCGCGCCCGCCGCCTCGGCAGCCTCTCCGAGCGGGCGCGCACCACCGTCACCTGGCGCATCCGCCATGCGATCCGCCAGTCCGCCGCCGCCCATCCCGCGTTCGGGCGGCACCTCGCACATGCGATCCGGACCGGCGCGTTCTGCTCCTACGCGCCGGAACACCCGGTCGCCTGGCGGTTCGGCGCCGCGGGGTGACGCGGCCCCGCGTCCCCGCCCCCGCCGGTCGCCCGTGGAGCGCCGTCGCCGTCACCGCGACCTCCACCGAGGCCGCGGAGTCGGGGCCGAGCCGCGCGCCGCGCCGCCATCGCGCCCACGACCGGCGCGGGCGCACCGAGATCGCGCCGTTTGGCGCTTGAAGGCGACGGCCGTCGCGGGCCAGAGTTGGCGCCCGGATTCGGTGACGGCGAACGCACATGACGACCCCCACTCCATCCGCGGTTTCGCTTCGCGACGTGTCCCGGCGCTTCCGGGCCGTGCAGGCGCTCGAAGGGGTCTTCCTCGAGATCGGGCAGGGCGAACTCGTATGTCTTGTCGGCCGGTCCGGCTGCGGGAAATCGACGCTCCTGCGCGTGATCGCCGGGGTGGAGGACGTCGATTCCGGCACGGTGGCGCTCAACGGGCGCACGGTCACCGGCCCCAAGGTCTTCGTCGAGCCGGAGGACCGCAACGTCGGCTTCATGTTCCAGGACTATGCGCTGTTTCCGCATCTGACCGCCCGGCAGAACATCCTGTTCGGGCTGCGGCAGATGGAGCGGCGGGCGGCGGCGCGGCGGGCGGACGAAACCATCGAGCGTCTTGGCATCGGCGCGCTGCAGGAGCGGTATCCGCACATGCTCTCGGGCGGCGAGCAACAGCGCGTGGCGCTGGCGCGCGCGCTGGCGCCGCAGCCGGGCGTGCTGCTCATGGACGAGCCGTTCTCCAACCTCGACCAGCGCCTGCGCGACGACATAAGGCGCGAGACCGCGGCGCTGCTCGGCGAGCTCGGCGCCACCGCCGTCATCGTCACCCACGATCCCGAGGAAGCCCTGTCGCTGGGCGATCAGGTGGTGCTGATGAAGGAGGGGCGCATCGTCGAGGCCGGCAGCGGCGACCGGATCTACAATCATCCGCGCACCGCCTATGCGGCCGAGTTCTTCTCCCGCTTCAACCGGATCCCCACCCGCCGCGTGCAGGGACGGCTCGAGAGCCCGCTCGGCAGCTTCCCCTGCCCCGGATCGGCGGCCGGCAGGATCCTGCTCTATGTCCGGCCGCAATCCATCACGCTCGACAGCTCGGGCATTCCGGCGCGCGTCGCGAGCCGCGTCCTGCTGGGAGAGATCGAGGAGGTCGGCCTCGTGGTCGCGGGCATCGATCAGCCGCTGGTCATGCGCAGCAGCACCCCCTGCGGCGTCGATATCGGCGGCGCCGTCCATCTTCGCATCGATTCCGCCCGGGTTCTGGCCTTCGAGGCCGAAGGTCCCGCCGACCGTCCCATATCCTGATTTCGAGCCGGCGCGGCCCCGCCCGAAAGGCGCCGTCGCCTGCGGCGCGGGATATTGGAACGATTCCAAGCTTTCCCGAAATACTTGACTAATGCTCTCAGCTATGGCTCCAACAGCGGCGTCGGCCGCGCTTGCGTCGAACGCGGCCTGCTTGCAGCTGAAAAAGGGGGACCGACATGAAACTTCGAGGAACGATCCAGACCGCCGCCGCCAGCCTGGTCGCGCTCTGCGCGGCGAACGTCGCCCTCGCCGCCGAGGTCAATATCTACACCACGCGCGAGCCCGGCCTGATCCAGCCGATCCTCGACGCCTTCACCGCGTCCACCGGCGTCACGGTCAACACGGTGTTCCTGCAGGACGGCGTCGCCGAGCGGGTCCTCGCGGAGGGCGAAAGCTCGCCCGCCGACATCCTGATGACCGTCGACTTCGGCGCCCTGATCGACCTCGTCGACAAGGGCCTGACCCAGCCGGTCGAGTCCGAGGTCCTGAACGCGGCGGTGCCCGAGGCGCTGCGCGACCCCGAGGGCAACTGGTTCGCCCTGTCCGGCCGGGCCCGCGTGCTCTACGCGGCCAAGGACCTCGACCTGACCGAATTCACCTACGAGCAGCTCGACGACGAGGAATGGCGGGGCAAGCTCTGCATCCGCTCCGGCCACCATCCCTACAACACCGCGCTGATCGCCGCCTACATCGCCCATCACGGCG
>CAYTMB010000189.1:0-5112 GCA_964438465.1 uncultured Rhodovulum sp.
GGCCAGCCCGAGCCGGCGTTCGCGGTGGAAGGTGAACAGCCCCGTGGCGATCACGATGGCGGTGCCGACCAGCATCCAGAGGTCGGGCCATTCGTCGAACATGAAGATGCCGGCGAGGATCGCCCAGAGGATCAGCGAATAGCGGAACGGCTGGGTGAAGCCGATCTCGCCGATCCGCATCGTCATCACCCCGCAGACATAGCCGAGCAGCAGGCAGAAGCCCGACCCCGCCAGCGCCAGCAGGTGCAGATGGGTGAAGGGCCGCCAGTCGGTGAGACCGGCGGCGAGGCCCGCGGAGGCCGTCACCGTCAACGAGGTGACGAACACCACGAAGCTGGCCGGCGCCTCCGGCGTCAGGCTGCGGGTGGACAGGTCGCGCAGCACGATGAAGGCGATGGTCGCGACCGCCAGCAGCGCATAGGCGTTGAAGCCGTCCGAGCTCGGCCGCACGATGACGAGCACGCCGGCGAACCCCACGCCGATCGCGGCGTAGCGCCGCCAGCCGACGCGCTCGCCGAGGAACAGCGCCGCCGCCAGCGTGACGGCCAGCGGCACGCTCTGCAGGATCGCGCTGGCGTTGGCGATCGGCATGTTGAACAGCGCGGTCAGGAAGGTGAGCGTGCCGGCGATCTCGGCGAAGGTGCGCTGGGCGATCATCCGGCGGTCGCGCCGGCCCGGGCGAAAGCGGAAGGCGCCCTGCGACAGCGCCAGCAGGCCGATCAGCGTCGTGGCGAACAGGCCGCGCAGGAACACCGCCTGGAACAGCGGCAGGTCGCCCGAGACGCTCTTGATCAGCGCGTCGTTGAGGGTGAACCCCGCCATCGACGCCATCATGAAGATCGCGCCGCGGCTGTTGTCGCTCAGGCCGCCCGGGCGGGCGGCGGGGGCGGGCGATTCAGAGACCACGGCGGCGCGCCACCCGCATCACCCACAGCGTGGCGAGGGTCCCGCCGATCGAGCAGCCGAGCATCAGCCACAGCATCGGCCAGGCCCCGGCCGCCGGCCCGACCAGCGCGCCGGCGAGCACCGACAACGCGGCGCCGCCGCCGATCATCAGCGCGCCGCCGAGCCCCGAGGCGCTGCCGGCGAGATGCGGGCGCACCGAGACCATGCCGGCGTTGGCGCTGGGCAGGCACAGGCCGTTGCCGACGCCGACGAACAGCACCGAGCCGAACAGCGCCAGCGGCGTGCCGAAGCCCGCCGCGAACAGGACCAGCGCCAGCGCGACCCCGGCCGCGGCCACGACGCCGCCCAGCAGCATCATCCGGTTGATCCCGATCTGCGACGCATAGCGGCCGGACAGGAAATTGCCGAGCATGTAGCCGAGCGCGATGAAGCCGAAATGGAAGCCGAGCTGCGCCGGCCCCATGCCGAGGATCTCGCTCGCGACATAGGGCCCGGCCCCGAGGAAGGCGAAGAACGCGCCCGAGGCCAGCGCCGCGGTCAGCGAATAGCCCCAGAACCGCGGCGAGCGCACCAGCTCGGGATAGGCGCGGAACTGGGCGACGAAGCTCGACGAGGGCGCGGCGTTGGTCTCGCCCATGTCGAACCACATCAGCGCCAGCGAGACCGCGCCGACGACGAAGGTGAAGGCGAACACCGACTGCCAGCCGAAATGCTCGTCGAGATAGCCGCCGATCATCGGGCTGATCATCGGCGCGACCGACATGCCCATGGTGACGTAGCCGATCAGGCTGGCGGCTTCGTTCGGTCCGACCATGTCGCGCACGATCGCCCGGCTGAGCGCCAGGGCCGAGGCCACCGTGGCCTGCATCAGGCGAAAGGCGAGGAACGTCTCGAAGCTCGGCGCGAAGGCGCAGCCGACGGTGGCGGCCAGGAAGATCGCGAAGCAGCCGATCATCACCGGCCGCCGGCCGTAGCGGTCCGACAGCGGCCCGATGGCCAGCTGCAGCACCGCAGTCAGCGCGAGATAGGCCGAGACCGTCAGCGTCACCGCCGCATACTCCGCGCCGAAATAGGCGGCGAGGCTGGGCAGCGAGGGCACGACCATGTTCATGTTGAGCGCGGCGACGCCGGTCATCAGCACCAGCGTCGCGATATGCGGCGGCGTGCCGCGATCCAGCCACACCGCGGAAATCCGCGGCGGGGCGGCGTCCTCCGCTTCGGGCGTCATGGGCGTTCCCTCGTGCGGGTCATGCGCCCGCTGGTCTGGACATAGCGGGGCGCGGCGGGATTGGCCACTCCCCCGGGCGTCATGCCGGCGTCATGTCGGCGCCGTCTGCAACGCGCCGGAAAAACCGCCCGGTGCAACGGAAAAACCCGGCCGCGGAGGGCCGGGTTTCGCGACAGGCCGGACCGGCGCGGGCGCGCCGGCGGCGCGCCTCAGCGAATGAGGGTCAGGTCGCTGGCCGAGGTGCGGCCGTCACGGCCCGATTCGAGCTCGAAGCTGACCTTGGCGCCGTCCGCGATCTCGCGCAGGCCGGCGCGTTCGAGCGCCGAGATGTGCAGGAACACGTCCTTGCCGCCGTTGTCGGGCTGAATGAAGCCGAAGCCTTTGGTGGCGTTGAACCATTTCACAGTGCCAGTGGCCATGTGTCGTCTCCAAAGAGTCACCGCGCGCGACATGCGGCGGCTGAGGTACAGTCAAACCAGATTGATGCGTCTGACCGACCAGAAGACGAGCAGAAAGTTCAAGTGATATGGCTCTACCGGCGACTTTGATACGCGAAAACCGTGGCTTGCGCAAGACGATCGGCGGTCTGGAGCCTCCGCTTAGGGGTCGCGCAGCCCCAGAACGTCGATCATGTCGTAGAGGCCGGGCGGCTTGTCCTGTCCCCACAGCGCCGCCCTGATCGCGCCGCGAGCAAAGACCATCCGGTCGGTCGCGACGTGGCGCAGGCTGATCCGCTCGCCCGGGCCGGCGAAGATCACCTCGTGCTCGCCGACCACGTCGCCGCCGCGCAGGCTGGCGAAGCCGATGGCGCCCTCGGCGCGCGCGCCGGTCTGCCCGTCGCGGCCGCGGTCGGCGACCTCGGCGAGCGCCACCCGCCGCCCCGCCGCCGCGGCTTCGCCGAGCATCAGCGCCGCGCCCGAGGGCGCGTCGACCTTGTGGCGGTGGTGCATCTCGAGGATCTCGATGTCGTATTCCGGGCCCAGCGTCGCCGCCACCCGGCGCGCGAGCAGCGCGATCAGGTTCAGCCCGACGCTCATGTTGCCCGCGCGCACCACCGCCGCGTGGCGGCCGGCCGCCGCCAGCCTTTCGAGCTGCGGGGCCTCCAGTCCGGTCGTGCCGACGACGAGGGTCAGCCGCGCCTGCGCCGCAAGCTCGGCGTGCAGCATCGTCGCCGCCGGCGTGGTGAAGTCGAGCGCCGCCTGCGAGGCGACGAAGGCGTCGATCGGGTCGTCGGCGACCGTCACCCCGAGGGCCGGCCCGCCCAGCGCCGCGCCGAGGTCGCGGCCGATCCAGGGATGGCCGGGCCGCTCGGTGGCGCCCGAGATCCGCGCCGAGGGGGTGTCCCGCACGGCGTCGATCAGCATCCGCCCCATCCGCCCGGAGGCGCCCAGCACCGCGATTCCGATCTGCTCAGCCATGATCCGCCCTCCCGCCGACGGTCCCCGCCCTTGACTTCCACGGCCCGCGATAGGATGTGAACCCGATGGCCAAGACAAGACCCATCTCCGGCGGCGGCGGCCCGACCCAGCGCCAGCTGCGCGTCGGCGAGGTGATCCGGCGCGCGCTGTCGGACGTGCTCGCGCGGGGCGACGTGCACGACCCCGATCTCGGCCGCGCCTCGATCACCGTCTCCGAGGTGCGCGCGGCGCCGGACCTGCGGCAGGCGACCGCCTATGTCATGCCGCTCGGCGGGGTGAACACCGAAGGCGTGGTCAAGGCGCTGAACCGCAACCGGGTCGAGCTGCGCCGGCTGGTGACCGCGCAGATCGACCTGCGATTCTCGCCGGAGCTGCACTTCGTCGCCGACGCGAGCTTCGACCGGATGGACCGGACGCGCGAGCTGCTGCGCTCGCCCGCGGTCAGCCGCGACCTCGCCGAAGACTGACCGGCGCCTCACAAGGATCCCCCCATGGCGCGACGCAAATCCGGCCGGCCGGTGCACGGCTGGCTGATCCTCGACAAGCCCGCCGGCCCGACCTCGACCGCGATGGTGGCGTCGGCGAAATGGGCGCTCGGCGCGCAGAAGGCCGGCCACGCCGGCACGCTCGATCCCGCCGCCACCGGCCTGCTCGCCATCGCCTTCGGCGAGGCGACCAAGACGGTTCCGTATGTGGTCGACGCCCGCAAGGCCTACCGCTTCACCGTGCGCTGGGGCGCGGCCACCAGCACCGACGACGCCGAGGGCGCGGTGATCGCCGCCAGCGAGACCCGCCCCGACGCGGCGGCGATCCGGGCGATGCTGCCGGCCTTCACCGGCGACATCCTGCAGATCCCGCCGCAGGTCTCGGCGGTCAAGGTCGACGGCGCGCGCGCCTACGACCTCGTCCGCGCCGGCGAGACGCTGGATCTGGCCGCGCGCCCGCTGCATGTCGAGCGGCTGGAGCTGGTCGAGACGCCGGACGCCGACACCGCCGTGCTGGAGATGGTCTGCGGCAAGGGCGGCTATGTGCGCAGCATCGCCCGCGATCTCGGCGCGGCGCTGGGCTGCCTCGGGCATGTCGCCGGGCTGCGCCGGCTGTGGGCGGGCCCGTTCGACCTCGACGGCGCGCTGGACGCGGCGACGCTGGAGCGGCTGGCGCGGACGCCCGAGCTCGACGCCTGGCTGCGGCCGGTCGCCGCCGGCCTCGCCGGCTTGCCGGAACTGCGCGCCCACGCCGTCGCCGCGACGGCGCTGCGCCACGGCAACCCGGCGGCGCTGGCCGGCCCCGGCCCGCTCGAGGGCGCCGCCGCCTGGGCCAGCGCCGACGGCCTGCCGCTGGCGGTCGGCGAATGGCGCGGCGGCATGCTGCGGCCGGAGCGGGTGTTCGTGTTCGACTGATACGAGCTCCGGCTGATCGCCTTGGGGTCGGCCCGGACCCGGATGAGGCCGGAGCGCGCGATCGCCGCATTCGCTTCACCGATTTGTCCGGTGACAAATCGGTGCGCGCCTGCCTTGTCTTATGGTTTTTTGCCGGCGCTCGGGTGAGGATGAGGGCCGT
>CAYTMB010000190.1:0-5090 GCA_964438465.1 uncultured Rhodovulum sp.
ACGGGGCAAGCGCCTGAAAAGGCGTAATTTCCTTTGACTGGAAACCGGCTGGAAAGCGGCTGGAAACCGGCTTGCCACTTTTTCAGGATTCGGGAAGGCCTCGGCGCGAGTCGGCGCCCGGGCCGCTGATATCAATCGAATTTTAGCGGTTTCATGCAAGGCTCCCGGCGATCATTACCACATCGCCAGGAGACTGCAGATGCACTCGGTCGAGAGCATCGCGGCGGAGATCGTCCGTCGCGAAGGGGGTTATGTCAACGACCCCGACGATCCGGGCGGCGCGACGAATTTCGGCGTGACCATCCACACCATGCGCGGCCTCGGGATGGACCTGACCGGCGACGGCAAGGTCGACATCGCGGACGTCAAGGCGCTGAGCCGCGAGCAGGCGGCGGCGATCTATGTGAAGCACTATTTCGAGGCGCCGAAGATCGGCCTGCTGCCGGCGCCGCTGCACGCGACGGTGTTCGACATGCAGGTCAACGCCGGGGCCAATGCGGTGAAGATCCTGCAGCGGCTGATGGCGGTCTTCGGCGCGCCGATCAAGGACGACGGGGCGATCGGGCCGCAGACCGCCGCGGCGGTCAAGGCGGCCTTCGCGGCGGCGCCCGACCATCTCGTCGACGCCTACGGCATCGCGCGGCGGAACTACTACTACCGCCTCGCCGACCAGCGCCCGGCCAGCCGCAAGTACGCGCGCCGCCAAGACGGCGGCAAGGGCGGCTGGATCGTGCGCGCCGAGGAGTTCATCGCGGCGCGGTTCCACTTCACCCGCGCCCAGCACGACGAGAGGACGCGGGCATGGGGCTGATGGGACGCGTGCTCGGCGCGACCGGCGCCGCGCGCCAGGTCGGCGCCGCGGTCGGCGGGGTGGCCGAGGTCTTCGTGGGCAACCGCGCCGAGCGCGACGCGGCCGCGGGCGCGCTGCGCGTGGCGGTCCTCGCCCAGCACGCGGCGGAGTTCGCCGGGCCGCGCGCCAGCCGGTTCGACGCCTTCATGAACGCGCTGAACCGGTTGCCGCGGCCGCTGCTGGTGATCGGCACGCTGGGGCTGTTCGTCTATGCGATGGCGGCGCCGGCGGGGTTTTCGCTGCGGATGCAGGGGCTGGCCCTGGTGCCCGAACCGCTGTGGTGGCTGCTCGGCGCGATCGTGTCGTTCTACTTCGGCGCGCGCGAGCTGCACTACCGCCGCGATCCGGTCTGGTCGCCGCCGCCGCCCGACGCGCCGGCGGGCGATCCCGCGCCGGCGGGGGAGGAGGCGGCGGAGACGGCGATGGAGACTGCCGCCGCCGCGCCGCCCGCCGCGCTGTTCTGGCGGCGGACCGAGGCGCCCTCCCCGGCTGCGGCCGTCGCGGTCCGCGCCTCCGACCCCGAGTTCAACGCGGCGGTCGAGGAGTGGCGCCGCCTGCGCGGCTGACCGGGAGGGGGGCGCAAAAAACCGCCCCCCGAAACGGCTTCCGCACGCCGCCGTGGTTTGCTTGTCCCGGCGTTTCGCTCCATATTGCGGGCCACGGCAGGCCGGAGCCCACCCATGATCGTCGAACTGGGCCACATGGCCCTGATCCTCGCCTTCCTCGTCGCCATCGTGCAGGCCGTGGCGCCGATGATCGGCGCGCAACGCGGCTGGGTGGACTGGATGCGCGTGGCGGTCCCCGCCGCCTCGACGCAGTTCGCGCTGACCGCGGCCGGGTTCTTCGCGCTGATGTGGGCCTTCGTGACCTCGGACTTCTCGGTGCGGCTGGTGGCGTCCAACTCGCATTCCGCCAAGCCGATGCTCTACAAGATCAGCGGGACCTGGGGAAACCATGAAGGGTCCATGATGCTGTGGATGCTGATCCTGACCCTGTTCGGGGCCATGGTCGCCTGGTGGGGCAGGAACCTGCCGCCGGCGCTGAAGGCCCGGGTGCTGAGCGTGCAGGCGACCATCGCGGCGGCGTTCTTCGCCTTCATCCTGTGGACCTCGAACCCCTTCGCGCGGCTCGACTTTCCGCCGCTGGACGGCAATGGCCTCAACCCGCTGCTGCAGGACCCCGGGCTCGCGTTCCATCCGCCCTTCCTCTATCTCGGCTATGTCGGCCTCTCGATGGCCTATTCCTTCGCCATCGCGGCGCTGATCGAGGGCCGGGTCGATGCCGCCTGGGCGCGCTGGGTGCGGCCCTGGACGCTGCTGGCCTGGGTGTTCCTGACCATCGGCATCGCGCTCGGCAGCTTCTGGGCCTATTACGAGCTCGGCTGGGGCGGCTGGTGGTTCTGGGATCCGGTCGAGAACGTCAGCTTCATGCCCTGGCTCTTGTCGGCGGCGCTGCTGCACTCGGCCATCGTGGTCGAGAAGCGCGACGCGCTGAAGTCCTGGACCATCCTGCTCGCGATCCTGGCGTTCTCGTTCTCGCTGATCGGGGCCTTCATCGTGCGTTCGGGCATCCTGACCTCGGTGCACGCCTTCGCCAACGACCCCGAGCGCGGGATGTTCCTGCTGTGGATGCTCGCGGTGTTCATCGGCGGCTCGCTGACGCTCTACGCCTGGCGCGCGCCGGCGATGCGCAGCTCGGCCGTGTTCTCGACCGTCAGCCGCGAGAGCGGGCTGCTGGTCAACAACCTGCTCCTGGTGGTGGCGACGCTGGTGGTGTTCTTCGGCACGATGTGGCCGCTGCTGGCCGAGGTGCTGACCGGGCGCAAGGTCTCGGTCGGGCCGCCGTTCTTCGACCTCGCCTTCACGCCGTTCATGGTGGCGCTGGCGGCGATCCTGCCGGTGTTCTCGACGCTGCCGTGGAAGCGCGGCGAGCTCGGGCGCGCGATGCAGCCGCTGTGGGGCGCGCTGGCGCTGTCGGTGGCGCTCGGGGCGCTGGTCTGGTCGCTGCAGACCGGCGGGACGCTGCTGGCGCCGGTCGGGGTGGCGCTGGCCGCCTGGCTGGTGCTGGGCGCCGCCGCCGAGATCGCCGGGCGGGTGCGGCTCGGGCGCGGGCCGCTGCGCGACGCCTGGCGGCGGGCGGGCAACCTGCCGCGCGCGGACTGGGGCAAGGCGCTCGGGCATGCGGGGTTCGGGGTGACGATCTTCGGCATCGCCTGCATCACCGCCTGGGCGACCGAGGACATCCGGGCGGTGAGGATCGGCGAGAGCTTCCCCGCCGCCGGCTACGAGCTGCGCCTCGACGGGGTCGCGGTCAGCGAGGGGCCGAACTACGCGGCCGAGACCGCGCATATCACCATGCTGCGCGACGGCCGCGAGGTCGGCGTGCTGGTCCCGGAGAAACGCTTCTTCGCGCTCCAGCAGATGAGCACCACCGAAGCCGCCATCGACCGCAAGCTGCGCCGCGACCTCTATGTCGCGCTGGGCGACGCGCAGGAGGGCGGCGGATACGCGATCCGCACCTATGTCAAGCCCTTCGCCAACTGGATCTGGCTCGGCGCGCTGATCATGGCGGCGGGCGGCGCGATCAGCCTGACCGACCGGCGCTACCGGGTCGGGGCGCCGGCCCGCCGGGCGGCGGCGCCCGCGCGCGCGGTGGCCGCGGAATGACCGGCGTCACCGGGATCGGCGGGTTCTTCTTTCGCGCCCGCGATCCGAAAGGGCTGGCGCGGTGGTACGCCGAGCATCTCGGCGTCGGCATCCTGCCCGACGGGCCGCCGGGCGCCTGGCGGCAGGAAGCGGGGCCGACCGTGTTCGAACCCTTCTCCTTTCGCAGCGCCTATTTCGGCGATCCGGACAAGGTCTGGATGCTGAACCTGCGGGTCGACGATCTGGACGGCATGGTCAACCAGCTGTCGGCGGCCGGCATCACCGTGACGCCCCACCCGGAGGCCTATCCCTACGGCCGCTTCGCGCGGCTGGTCGATCCGGAGGGCAACCCCATCGAGCTGTGGGAACCCGAGAGGGACGCGACGTGAGGCGGATCGCCACGCTCGCGGCGGCGACGGCGCTGGCCGCCGCCTCCGCCGCGCTCGCGATCGGGCCGGACGAGCTGCTGCCCGACCCGGCGCAGGAGGCGCGCGCGCGCGACATCACCCGCGAATTGCGCTGCGTGGTCTGCCAGTCGGAATCCATCGACGAATCGAACGCCGAGATCGCGCGCGACCTGCGGCTGCTGGTGCGCGAGCGGATCGTCGCGGGCGACAGCGATGACGAGGTGCTGGCCTTCGTGGTCGACCGCTACGGCGAGTTCGTGCTGTTCCGCCCGCCGATGTCGGCGGCCAATGCGCCGCTGTGGCTGGCCGGGCCGGTGTTCCTGCTGTTCGGGATGGCGCTGATCGCGGCGGTGGCGCGGCGGCGCGCGCGCGAGGCGCGGCGGCCGCGCGCGGGGCTGAGCGCCGAGGAGCAGGCGCGCATCGACGCGCTTTTGCGCGACTGACGCGGCGTCGGGGGTTTGCCGGGCCGTCGCCGGCGGGTATCGTCCGCGCCGGCCCCGGTCCCGGGCGGCCCGGCGGAGCGCGGCGATGAGCTTTGAGACGATCCTCCATTCGGTCGCGGACGGCGTGGCGACGGTCACGCTGAACCGCCCCGAGGTGATGAACGGGCTGAACGCCCGGATGCGGGCCGAGATCACCGAGGCGGTGGCGCGGGCGCCCGAAACCGCGCGGGTGCTGGTCATCACCGGCGCCGGGCGCGGTTTCTGCTCGGGGCAGGATCTGGCCGACGCCGGCCCGCTCGCCGAGCTCGACCTCGCGCGCACGCTGCGCGAGGAATACGAGCCGATGCTGCGGGCGATCTACGATTGCCCGATCCCGACCATCGCCGCGGTCAACGGCCCGGCCGCGGGCGCGGGCGCGAATCTCGCGCTGGCGGCGGATGTGGTGATCGCGGCGCAGTCGGCGTCGTTCATCCAGGCCTTCGCCCGCATCGGGCTGATCCCCGACGCCGGCGGCACCTACTGGCTGCCGCGCCAGATCGGCTTCGCCCGGGCGATGGGCGCGGCGCTGTTCGCCGACAAGATCACCGCCGCGCAGGCCGAGGCCTGGGGCATGATCTGGCAGGCGGTCCCGGACGCGGACTTCGCCGCCGCCGTCGCCGCGCGCGCGGCGCATCTGGCGCAGGGGCCGTCGCTCGCCTACCGGCTGATCAAGCGGGCGCTGCGCGAGAGCTACGCCCACGACCTC
>CAYTMB010000191.1:0-5031 GCA_964438465.1 uncultured Rhodovulum sp.
AGGCCGATGAAGTTGTTGACGATGCCGGGGATCGAGATCTTCAGCGCCTGCGGCATGATGATCAGCCGCATCGCCTGCCAGTAGTCGAGTCCGAGCGCGTCGGCGGCCTCGTACTGGCCGCGCGGCAGCGCCGCGAGGCCGCCGCGGATGGTCTCGGCGACATAGGCCGCCGAGAACAGCGTCACCATGATGATGACGCGCAGGATGATGTCGAAATTGGTGCCCGGCGGCAGGAAGATGTTGAGCAGGAACGAGGCCACCAGCAGCAGGGTGATCAGCGGCACGCCGCGGATGAACTCGATGAAGCCGACGCAGATCGATTTCACCACGAACAGGTTCGAGCGCCGCCCGAGCGCGAGCAGGATGCCGAGCGGCAGCGAGAAGGCGATGCCGGTGATGCCGATGGTCAGCGACAGGGTGAAGCCGCCGAACTGCTTGGAGGTGACCGGGATGAGCGAGCCGAAGCCGCTGGAGGCGAGCGCGTTCGCGGCGGGTGCGGCCAGGTAGAGCCACCAGATCACCGGCGCGAGCAGTCCGGCGATGGTCGCGAGCAGCGCCGAGCCGCGCGCGGCGATCAGGTTGTGCACCAGCACCCCGACGACGAAGCCGGCGTAGATCATGATCGGCACGAAGATCGAGCCGCCCCAGAGCAGCCAGTAGGCGACGCCCGGGTACAGCACCGAGAACCACAGCATCTTGCGCGGCAGGTTGGAGAACAGGATCGGCGCCAGCGCCACGAACATCAGGAAGAAGGCGAAGGTCGGGCGCCAGTAGAGATTGGCGGGGTAGAAGCCGAACAGATACTGTTTCCAGCGCTCGCGGATCACCGCGAAACAGGCGCCGCTGGCGCCCTCGCCCCAGGTCTCGGCGATGATGCGCCGGCAGTCCTGCAGCGAGGTGGCGTTCCAGACCGAATGGGCGAACCACGGCCCGATATGGGAGATCAGGTAGTAGACCGCATAGAGCGAGACCAGGGTCAGGGCCGTGTTCAGCCAGTTGGAGAACAGCTTCTCGTGGGCCCAGCGGATCAGGCCGGTTTCGGCGCCCGGCGCTTCGCGCGGGGCGACCATTTCGTTGCGCACATAGGTGAGCTCGGCCATCTCAACGCTCCTTCAGCGCGACGGAGGCGTTGTACCAGTTCATCAGCGACGAGATCGCGAGGCTGATGAGCAGGTAGAACCCCATCAGCAGCAGCATGCATTCGAGCTCGCGGCCGGTCTGGTTCATGGTGATGCCGCCGAGCGTGGCGCGCACGTCCATGTAGCCGACCGCGATGGCGAGCGAGGAGTTCTTGGTGAGGTTGAGATATTGCGAGATCAGCGGCGGGATGATCACCCGCATCGCCTGCGGCAGCACCACGAGGCTCATGATCCGGCGGGGGCGCAGGCCCAGCGCGCCGGCCGCCTCGGTCTGGCCGCGGGAGATCGCGAGGATGCCCGCGCGCACGTTCTCGGCGATGAAGGCGCCGGTGTAGAGCGACAGCGCCAGCACCAGCGCGATCAGCGCCTTGTCGACGAAGCCGCCGCCGACGAAGTTGAACCGCTCCAGCACCGGCAGCTCGAGCGAGATCGGGCTGCCCATCAGCCGGTCGATCAGCAGCGTCGGAATGACGAAGATCGCGAGCTTGATCCAGAAGGTCGGCAGGATCTGGCCGGTCTCCTCCTGGCGGCGTTTGGCGTAGCGGCCGAAGAGCATGATCGCCATCAGCGACAGGATGAAGGCCGCGACGACGACGTGCCAGCCCGGCCCCCAGACCGGCCAGGGGATGTAGAGGCCGCGGTTGGTGACGGCGACCGACTCGCCGAGCAGCATCGAGGCGGCGGGGTCGTCGCCGCGGAAGGCCGAGGGCGCCGGCGCCGTCTCGGTGATCACCGCCATGATCGCGAAGATCCAGAGCAGCACCGGCACGTTGCGGAAGCCCTCGACGTAGACGGCGGCGAGCTTGGCCACGATCCAGTTGCTGGAGAGCCGCAGCACGCCGGCGATGACGCCGATGATGGTGGCGAGGATGCAGCCGAGCACCGCGACGAGCAGGGTGTTGAGGATCCCCACCAGCGCCGCGCGGCCGTGCGTGCTGTCGTTGGTGTAGGGGATCATCGCCTGGTTGATGTCGTAGCCCGCGCGGCTGGACAGGAAGCCGAAGTTGAAGTCCTTGCCGAGCGCGGAGAGGTTCTGGATGGTGTTGTTCACCAGCCAGGCGGCGGCCAGCATGAACAGGATCACCGCGACGACCTGGATGGTCAGGGATCGGTATCGGGTGTCGTAGATCAGCATGCTCGGCCGGAACGGCTCGGCCGACATATCCACGTGGCTCATCCGGGCGCACCCCTCTCGATACGGTCTGGCTCAATCCTGCGGGGGCGACGATCATCCCCGCGCATGTCGGGCCGGGCGCGCCGGAGACCGGCGCGCCCGCGCGTCAGGCGAGGATCAGCGGAACGGCGGCGAGAACTGCAGGCCGCCGTCGGTCCATTGCGCGTTGAGGCCGCGCTCGAGGTTGCTCGGCGTGCCCTCGCCGATGGTCGCGGCGAAGATCTCGCCGTAGTTGCCGCGGGCCATGATCGCGCGCTTGGCCCATTCGGCGTCGAGCCCGAGCATCGCGCCGAGATCGCCCTCGACGCCGAGCAGCCGGCGGATCTCGGGGTTCTCGGAGGTCATCATCTCGTCGATGTTGGTCGAGGTCACGCCGTATTCCTCGGCGGCGACGAGGGCGTTGAAGGTCCAGCGCACCACGTCGGCCCACTGGTCGTCGCCCTGGCGCACCAGCGGCCCGAGCGGCTCCTTGGAGATGATCTCCGGCAGGATGATGAAGTTCTCGGGGTTCTCGTAGGTGGCGCGGCTGGCCGCGAGGCCCGAGGCGTCGGTGGTGTAGGCGTCGCAGGCGCCGGCGAGGAACTGCTGGTCGGCTTCGGCGTTGGTCTGGATCGGCACCGGCTGGTAGGTGATGCCGTTGGCCTTGAACCAGTCGGCGAGGTTGAGCTCGGTGGTGGTGCCGGTCTGGATGCAGACCGTGGCGCCGTCGAGTTCGAGCGCCGAGGTGACGCCGAGCTCGGCCGGCACCATGAAGCCCTGGCCGTCGTAGTAGTTCACGTTGGTGAAGGTGAACTTCAGGTCGACGTCGCGGGTGAAGGTCCAGGTCGAGTTGCGCACCAGCACGTCGATCTCGCCCGAGGTCAGCGCGGTGAATCGGGTCTCGCCGGTGGTCGGCACGAACTCGATGTCGTCCGCGTCGCCGAGCACCGCGGCGGCCACAGCGCGGCACATCGCGACGTCGAAGCCTTCCCAGTTGCCGTTGGCGTCCGGCGCGGCGAACCCGGCGAGGCCGGTGTTGGTGCCGCATTTCAGCACGCCGGCGGCCTTGACCTGATCGAGGGTCTGGGCGGAGGCGCCCGAGGCGGCGACCCCGAGCGCGGCAATTGCGGCGAGTGCTAGCAGGTTCTTTTTCATGGGATTCCTTTCCTGTTGGTGGGGCCCGAAGGCCATCCATTCAAGACGGCCAGTTTCCGAACCGAACATCGGATCGATCTCGCGGCCGCTTGGGCGTAGCGTTGGCCGGCTGTCCGCAAAGGTCAAGGCTGTCTGCTCAATTATTCGTCGGCGCCGCCGGGCGCCGCGGCGTTTTCAGCCCTGAGGTGCAGCGAATGCACTGCCTGCGAGCATTTCGTGCAGGCGGGCGGCGCGCAGGAAATCGGTGGCGCGCAGCGCGGCGGCGGCGGCGGCCTCGTCGTCGTCGCCCCAGGCTTCGGCCTGCCAGATTTCGTCGATCCGCGACAGCGCCCAGCCTTCGTCGGGCGGGCGCGCGCGCAGCGCCACCGCCAGCCCGATGACCAGCGAGCCCGACAGCGTCACCAGATCGTGCAGCGCGACGAGCCCGAAGGCGCCGTGCCGCGCGACCTCGGCGCGCAGCGCGGCGAGGCTGGCCGGCGGCTGGTCCTGCGGCATCAGCCCGACGACCGGCAGCAGCGGCGCGCCGAGCGCCTCGGCCGACCAGTAGAGCAGCGGGTCCCAGGCCTCGGCCTGCCGGCGGCGCAGCGCCTCGGGCGCGCTCGCGCGGTGGCAGATCAGGTCGCTCTCGCCGTAGGCGGCGAGCATGTCGATCACCGGGCCCGGCGCGGGCGCCACGCGGTCGATCGCCACGTTCGCCGCGCGGGTGAAGGGCAGCGCCTCGGGGCGCACCACATCCGCGATCGCCCGCCATTCCGCGGCGATCGCCTCGGCCAGCGCGCGGGTGGGGACGCGCAGCGGCGCCTGGGCCGGCGTGCGCAGCGACCGCTCGTCGAGCCGGATCGCGAAACCGTCCGCCTCGGGTTCGACGGCGACGCGGGTCCAGAACCGGCGCGGTTCGATCAAGGATTTCGCGCCCACAGCGTCTCGAGCGCGGCGTCGAGCGCGTCGAAGCCGTCGATCACCACGTCGGCGCCGGCGGCCAGCAGCCGCGCGCGCGGGTGATAGCCCCAGGCGACGCCGACGGTGGCGAGGCCCGCCGCGCGCCCCATTGCGATGTCGAACTCGGTGTCGCCGACCATCGCCGCCCGCGGCGCCGCGACGCCGGTCTCGGCCAGCGCCGTAAGCAGCATCGAGGGATGGGGCTTCGAGGGGTGGCCGTCGGCGGTCTGGGTGGTGACGAAGAACCGGCGCAGGTCGTGGCCGTCGAGCGCGTGCTCGAGGCCGCGCCGGGCCTTGCCGGTCGCCACGCCCATCAGCGTCGCTGGCCGCGCCGCCAGCCGCTCCAGCGCCGCGCGCGCGCCGGGGTAGAGCGGCGCCATCGTCTCGGCCTCGCCGAGGGCGCGGCGGTTGACGAATCCCTCGCGGTACCGCTCGGCCAGCGCCAGCGTTTCGGTCTCGGGCAGATGCGGCGCCAGCGCGGCCATCGCCTCGGGCAGCGACAGGCCGACGATGGCCAGCACCTCGGCGTCGCTGGGGGCGGCGTGGCCGGCGCGGGCGAAGGCCTCGGCCATGGTGGCGAGGATGACGCGCTGGCTGTCGATCAGCGTGCCGTCCATGTCGAAGACCACCAGCCGCAGGTCGCTC
>CAYTMB010000192.1:0-5018 GCA_964438465.1 uncultured Rhodovulum sp.
CCGATTTGTCGACGGACAAATCGGTGAAGCGAATGCGGCCACCGCGCGCTCCAACGTCATCCGGGTTCGGGCCAGGTCCGAGGCGATCAGGCGGAGTTCGTATTGATCACCGGGCGATCCCGTCAGGTTGGATATCGCTCTAGATCCACCCGCCGTCGACCACGAAGGTCTGGCTGGTGCACATCCGGCTGTCGTCGCTGCCGAGCCATGTCGCCATGCGCGCGATGTCCTCGGGCTGCACCAGGCCGGGCAGGCACTGCATCCGCCTGATGCGCTCACGGGCGGCGTCGTCGACCCAGCGGGTCAGCTGGCGTTCGGTCATCACCCAGCCCGGCACGATGCAGTTCACCCGGATGTCGTCGGGTCCGAGATCGCGGGCGAGCGCGCGGGTCAGCCCCTCGATCGCGGCCTTGGCCATCGCATAGAGCGGCAGGCCGCCGAAGCCGGCGCGCCAGGTGATCGAGCCAGTGTTGATGATCGCGCCGCCGCCCCGCGCCTTCATCCCCGGCGCGACGGCCTGCGCCGCAAAGACCAGGTGGCGCAGGTTCACCGCGATGGACTCGTCGAAATAGGCCTCGTCGATCTCCGCGAAGCTGTGGCGGGTGTCGCTTGCGGCATTGTTCACCAGCACGTCGACGTCGCCCAGCCGCGATCGCGCCGCCTCGATCGCCGACCGCAGGGCGGGGATGTCCGCGAGGTCGGTCTCGATGAAGAGCGGCGCCTTGTCCCCGAGCGCGGACAGGCTCGCGACCAGCGCCTGCGAGGCGTCGCGGTCGATGTCGAGAAAGACCACGCGCGCGCCCTGGGCGCAGAACGCCCGGACATGCGCCGCGCCTATCCCCGAGCCGCCGCCGGTGACGAGAACGACCTTGTCCGCGAGACTTGGATGGACCGAGTTCCGCTGCATGGTCTCCCCCCGCCCGGCTCAGCGAAGCCGCGAGCGTTTCTGGAGCTGGCCGTCGACGATCACGCCGATCAGGATCACCGCGCCCATGACCGCGAAGTTCAGCGAACTCGGGATGCCCAGCATGTTGACGAGGTTCTGCAGCACCTGCAGCAGCACGACGCCGAGCGCGATGCCGACGATAGACCCCTCGCCGCCGCGCAGCGAACAGCCGCCGAGCACCGCCGCGGCGATGGCGTAGAGCTCGTAGAAGTTGCCATGCGCCGAGGGCGAGACCGACTGGGTGTAGAACACGAAGAACACCGTCGAGATGCCGGTCATCACGCCGCAGATCGCATAGGTCGCGACGATCACCGCCTTGGTCGGGATGCCGGAGAACCGCGCGGCCTCCTCGTTCTTGCCGACGGCGTAGATATAGCGGCCGAGCACGGACTTGTGCAGCAGCACCGCCATCACGATCGCCACGAGGATGAAGAAGATGAACGTGTGCGGAATGCTCCAGGTCCGCCCCGACGTCAGCCATTCCAGCGTCTCGTAGCCGCCCGCATAGCCGAAGCCTTCGGTCGAATCGTTGGTGTAGTAGCGCGCGATGCCGCGATAGAGCAGCAGCCCGCAGAGCGTGACCACGAAGGGCTGCAGGTCGAGCCGCGAGATCAGCAGGCCGTGGATCGCCCCGAGCAGGGTGCCGCCGAGCACGACGGCGAGGAACGCCACCGGCCAGGGCAGCGCGTAGTTCACCAGCAGATCGAGGAAGATCACCCCGAGCAGCGCCAGCATCGAGCCCACGGACAACTCGATGCCGCCCGTCACGATCACCACCCCCAGCCCCATCGCCAGCAGGCCGAACAGCCCGATCTGGTTGGCGAGGTTGATCAGGTTCGTCGTCGAGATGAACTGCGGATTGATCATCGCGGTGACCGCGCCGGTGACCAGGATGAGCAGGAACAGCCCCAGTTCTTTTCTAAGCATCTTCGTGCGCCACTTCCTCTATCGTCCTGCCGACGGCAAGCAGCATGACATTGTGTTCCGTGAAATCCGGCCGCTCGAGGAAACCGCTGACGCGGCCCTCGTGCATGACCACGATGCGGTCGCTGACGCCGATGACCTCCTCCATGTCGCTGGAGATCATCAGGATGGCGACGCCGGCGTCGGCCAGCGCGCGCATGATCGCGTAGATCTCGCTCTTGGCGCCGACGTCGATGCCGCGCGTCGGCTCGTCGAAGATCACCGCGTTCGGCCGCATCGACAGCCATTTGCCGAGCACGACCTTCTGCTGGTTCCCGCCCGAGAGGTTGATGACGCGGGTGGCCGCCGAGGGCGCCTTGATCGACAGCGCCGCGCATTGCTGCTCGGCGGCGCGGCGCTCGGCCGTCCGGTCCGGCAGGCCGCGCGGCGAATAGCGGCGCAGGTCGGCGAGGGTGATGTTCTGGTCGATCGGCAGGTCGAGCAGCAGGCCCGCGCGCTTGCGGTCCTCGGGGGCGAGATAGACCCCCCTGGCGATGGCGTCCCGGGCGACGCGCGCGCCGACCGGGGCGCCGTCGAGCAGGACCTGCCCCGACAGCGCCGGCTCGACGCCGAAGATGGCGTGCGCAAGCTCCGTGCGGCCCGACCCGATCAGCCCGGCGAGCCCGACGATCTCGCCGCGGCGGAATGCGAAGGACACTTCCTTGTCCGGATGCGCCGGCGTGACGAGGCGGTCGACGACCACGCCGGCGTCGCGCGGCGCGACCTTGGGCGGGATGTAGACCGACTTGAGGTCGCGCCCGATCATCAGCCGGATCATCGCGTCATGGGTGATGCCGTCGCCGGTCAGCTCGCCGACGCGGCGGCCGTCGCGCAGGGCGACGACGCGGTCCGCGCAGGTCTTCACCTCGTCGAGGCGGTGCGAGATGTAGATGATGCTGACGCCGTCCGCGCGCAGGTCGGCGATCACCTCGAGCAGGCGCGCGGTCTCCTTCAGCGTCAGGCTCGAGGTCGGCTCGTCCATGATGATGACGCGCGCATCGAGCGACAGCGCCTTGGCGATCTCGACCATCTGGCGCTGGGCGATCGAGAGCGCGCCGAGCGGGTCCGACGGCCGCACCTTCAGCCCGAGGCGCTCGAGGATCGGCGCCACCTTCGCATTAAGCGCGCGTGTGTCGATCAGGCGCAGCGGACCGCCGAACCGCGGCTCGCGGCCGATATAGACATTGGCGCCGACGCTGAGATTCTCGAAGAGGTTGAGCTCCTGGTGGACGAAGGCGATGCCGGCCGCCGTCGCCGCCGGCACGGTCAGGCGCTCGTGCGCCACGCCGTCCAGAACGATGGAGCCGGAGGTCGGCGCGACGACGCCGCCGAGGACCTTCATCAGGGTGGACTTGCCGGCGCCGTTCTCGCCGATCAGCCCCAGCACCTCGCCCTTGCGGAGCGACACGCTCACGTCGTTCAGCGCGGTGACGCCCGGATAGGTCTTGGTCACCGACCGCAACTCGAGCAGGGGTTCGGGCAGAGGTTCGGGCATTCCCGCTTCCTTCGGAAAACCGCCGGGACAGATCTGTCCCGGCGGGAGCTTCGCGACGCCGTCCGGCGTCGGACCGGTCAGTTTCCGAGGGTGGCCCGCACCGTCTCGATGAACGCGGCGACGTTCGACGAATCGATGATCTGCGTCGGAACGATGTCCAGCTTGTCCTCGGGAACCACCGAGGTGTCGCCGTCGAGATACTTGGCCATCTTGATGATCGACTGGTAGCCGAACTCGTAGGGCTGCTGCACCACGGTGCCGAGGATGTCGCCGTCGGTGATGCCCTTCAGCGTCTGCTGGTCCTCGTCGAAGCCGACGATCTGGACCGTGCCCTCCTTGCCCGCCGCCTTCACGGCGTTGTAGATCTGGGGCGTGTTGTAGGCCCAGAGCCCGACCAGCAGGTTGATGTCGGGGTATTTGGCCAGCGTGTCCTCGGCGTTCGCCTTGGCCTTGGTCTGGTCGCCGCCGTCGGTGCGGATGTCGATGATCTCGATGCCGGAGCCTTCGATCGACTCCCTGATGCCCTGGGTGCGCTCGCGCGCGTTGGCGGCGTCCATGGTGCCGACGAACAGCATCGCCGTGCCGCCGTCGGGCAGCGCCTTTTTCATCAGCTCGCCCGCCTGCCGGCCCGCGTCAACGTTATCGGTGCCGATGTACATCACCCGGTCGGAGTTCGGCGCATCGGCGTCATGGGTGAACAGCACCGCCTTGGACGCGACCTCGTTCAGGATCGCGGTGGAATCGTCGGGGTTCACCGGGCTGATGGCGACGCCGTCGATCCCCTTGGCCAGCAGATCCTCGAGGATCTTCTTCTGGGCGGCGGCGGACATCTCGCCGGGGATGTAGAACTCGACCTCGTAGCCCTCCAGCTCGGCGTCGGCCTTCTCGGTGCCGACGCGGGCGAACTTCCAGAAGTCCGCGGGCACGTTGACGACGAACGCCAGCTTCTTGACGTCCTGGGCCGAGGCCGGGGCGACGGCGGACAGGGCGGCGAACGCCGCGACCCCCGCGCCGAGCAGCGCGCGGCGGCTCACGGTCCCGAACGCGGCGATCGTCGACTTCTCAGTTGGATGCTTCAATGCACTTCCTCCATGTTGCGCGCTCTGCGGCGCGCCGGTTTCGTATTTTGCAAGAGTTTGGAGATCGGGAAGCGCGACGGGCCAACGCGATGGCATGTCCTGCGCTGATCGTCCCCCCCCTCGGGCCCTGTGTTCGCGGGAGCCGACAGCGTCGGCGCGACGCCCATTGCCGCAGTCGTTTTCCGGCGTCTGCGGGACGCTACAGTCTGCGCCGCGAGTGCTCAAGCGTGTTGATGCGGATTTCCTAAACGCGAGCGCCGAACCGGATCCGCGTCCCCGCCCGGTCGGGATCGCCGCCGGAAAACGCGCCGCCGAGCGCGATGCCGAGGGCGCGCGATGCCGAAGACCGTCCCGGATGCACTGCGGCCATCGCGAACGCGCGCGCAGCGTCGCCGGGGCCGGCGTCGGCCTCGGCGACGTTCGCGCGGAGCCGCCGAGAGACCCATCGGCCTTGCGCGCCGATTGACGAGTCATACGAACTCCGCCTGATCGCCCCGGGTCACGCCCCTTCAAGCGATGCGCCCCGGATCGCATC
>CAYTMB010000193.1:0-5016 GCA_964438465.1 uncultured Rhodovulum sp.
CAGCATGGGCGACTTTGAGGCGCTGGTGCACCG
Organism: uncultured Rhodovulum sp.; assembly: GCA_964438465.1. Classification (GTDB taxonomy): domain Bacteria; phylum Pseudomonadota; class Alphaproteobacteria; order Rhodobacterales; family Rhodobacteraceae; genus Amaricoccus. The sequence continues at coordinate 34 of CAYTMB010000193.1, forward strand.
CGCCCATGACCTCGGGCTGCGGGTGATGATCGACCTCGTGCTCAGCCACAGCTCGGACAGGAACAGCTGGTTCAAGGAGAGCCGCTCCAGCCGGGACAATCCCAGGGCCGACTGGTACGTCTGGGCCGACGCCAAGCCCGACGGCACGCCGCCCAACAACTGGCTGTCGATCTTCGGCGGCCCGGCCTGGGAATGGGACAGCGAGCGCCAGCAGTACTACCTGCACAATTTCCTCAAGGAGCAGCCCGACCTCAACTTCCACAGCGCGGAGGTGCAGCAGGCGCTGCTGGACGTCGCGCGGTACTGGCTGGACCGCGGCGTCGACGGCTTCCGCTTCGACACGATCAACTTCTACGTCCACGACGCGGAGCTGCGCGACAATCCGGTGCTGCCGCTCGACCGGCGCGACTACTCCACCGCGCCCGACGTGAACCCCTACAACTGGCAGGACCACATCTACGACAAGAGCCGCCCGGAGAACCTCGCCTTTCTCGAGAAGATGCGGGCGCTGATGGACGAATATCCGGCGATCGCCGCGGTGGGCGAGGTCGGCGACGCGCAGCGCTCGCTGGAGATCATCGGCCAGTACACCGCCCCCGGCCGCATGCACATGTGCTACGCCTTCGAGTTCCTCTCGCGCTTCGACGCGCCCGACGGCCTGCGGATCGCCGACGTGGTGGGTCGCTTCGAGGACGGCGCGCCCGACAGCTGGGCCTGCTGGGCCTTCTCCAACCACGACGTCGAGCGCCACGCCTCGCGCTGGCGGCTGTCCGAGGCGCAGGTGGGGCTCTATTGCGCGCTGCTCCTCAGCCTGCGCGGCTCGGTCTGCCTCTACCAGGGCGAGGAGCTCGGCCTGCCCGAGGCCTATGTGCCGTTCGAGGACCTGCGCGACCCCTACGGCGTCCGCTTCTGGCCGAAGTTCCGCGGCCGCGACGGCTGCCGCACCCCGATCCCCTGGGCCAACGACAACACCTACGCCGGTTTCTCCGAAGTGAAGCCCTGGCTGCCGGTGTCGGTCGATCACGTGGCGCGGGCGGTCAGCCTTCAGGAGGCGGATCCCCAGTCGATCCTCGCCTTCTACCGCACCATGCTCGCCTGGCGCAGCGGCTTTCCGGCGCTGGCCAAGGGCGGCCTGCGCCTGACCTCGGCCGCGACCGACCACATCGCCTGGCTGCGCGAGCACGCCACCGGCGACCTGTGGTGCGCCTTCAACCTCTCGCCGGAGCCGCTCCGGCTCGCCCTGCCCGAAGGGACCTGGCGCCCCGCGCCCGGCGCCCCCTTCGAGGAGGCCGCCATCGAGGGGGGCGAAGCGGTGCTGCCGCCCTTCCAGGCCCTGTTCGCGGAACGCGGCTGACAAAAACGAACGGAGGAACCAATGGCCTCGCTGCTCTTGAAGGATGTCGCCAAGTCCTACGGGCCGGTCGACGTGCTGCGCAACATCAACCTCGACATCAAGACCGGCGAGCTGATCGTGTTCGTCGGCCCCTCGGGCTGCGGCAAGTCCACCCTCCTGCGGATGATCGCCGGCCTCGAGCGGATCACCGGCGGCACGCTCGAGATCGACGGCGAGAAGATGAACGACGTGCCGCCCGCCCAGCGCGGCATCGCCATGGTGTTCCAGTCCTACGCGCTCTATCCGCACATGACCGTGCGCGACAACATGGCCTTCGGCATGAAGATCGCCAAGAAACCCAAGGCCGAGATCGACGCGGCCGTCGAGAACGCCTCGCGCATCCTCCAGCTCGGGCCCTATCTCGACCGGCTGCCCAAGGCGCTGTCCGGCGGCCAGCGCCAGCGCGTCGCCATCGGCCGCGCCATCGTGCGCGACCCCAAGGTGTTCCTGTTCGACGAGCCGCTGTCGAACCTCGACGCGGCGCTGCGCGTGGCGACCCGGATCGAGATCGCCCAGCTCAAGGAGCGGCTGGCCGATTCGACGATGATCTACGTCACCCACGACCAGGTCGAGGCGATGACGCTGGCCTCCCGCATCGTGGTGCTGTCGGCCGGCAACATCGAGCAGGTCGGCACGCCGCTCGAACTCTACGAGCGCCCGGCGAACACCTTCGTCGCGCGCTTCATCGGCTCGCCGTCAATGAACATCTTCGAGGGCAAGGTGTTCGAGACCGGCGCGCGCACCGGCGTCGAGATCGAGGGCGGCGACCGCGCCCACGCCAACGCGCCGAGCGGGCAGGGCGACCTCGGCCAGCCGATCAAGGTCGGCGTCCGCCCCGAGGATCTCGCGCCCACCGACGGCGAGGCGGTGTTCCACGGCGAGGTGGCGATCGTCGAGGCGCTGGGCGAGACGACGCTGCTCTACTTCACCCCCAAGGGCGGGGCCGAGCCGATCATCGCCAAGCTGCCCGGCATCCAGAACTTCAAGCGCGGCCAGACCGTGCGACTGGGCGCCGATCCGTCCAAGCTGCATGTGTTCGACGCCAGGGGCCAGTCGTTCCACTATCGCTGAACACTTGCGCGCCGCCCTTTTCGCGCTTGCGAAAATGGCTTCCTTCGGATAATTCAGGCTTCGTGACGAATTAATAAAACGACGCAGCGGGGGGCGCGGCATGTTTCTGGTGTGCGGCGAGGCGCTTTTCGACTTCTTCCTCGAGGCCGAGGACGGCCCGGGATCCGCCGGCTTCGCGGCGCGGGCGGGGGGCTCGCCGTTCAACGTGGCGGTCGGGCTGTCGCGGCTCGGCTGCGACGCGGGCCTGCTGACCGGGCTGTCGGACGACATGCTCGGCAAGCGGCTGACCCAGGTCCTCGCCGCCGAAGGCGTCTCGACCGCCTATGCGGTGGCGACCTCGCGGCCGACCACGATCAGCCTCGTCGGCCTCGACGCCGCCGGCGTGCCGGAATACCAGTTCTACGGCAACGGTTCGGCCGACATCGGCGTCGTGACCGCCGACCTGCCGAGGCTCGGCGCGGATGTCGCGGGCCTGCATTTCGGCTCGTATTCGCTCGCGGCGGCGCCGGTGGCGGACGCCTTCGCCGCGCTCGCGCAGGCCGAGGGCGGACGCTTCATCTCGCTCGACCCCAACATCCGCCCCACCGTCGAGCCCGACATGGCGGTCTGGCGCGCAAGGCTCGATGCGCTGTTTCCGCTGGCGGATCTGGTCAAGACCAGCGCCGAGGATCTCGCGCTGATCCACCCGGGCCGCGCGGCCGGGGACTTCGCGGCGGAGCTGATCGCGCGCGGCGTCAAGCTGGTGGTGGTGACCGACGGCGGCGACGCGGCGCAGGGCTGGACCGCGTCGGGGCTGCGCGCCACCGCGCGCCCGCCCCGGGTCGCGGTGATCGACACCGTCGGCGCCGGCGACACCTTCCAGGCCGCGCTGATCGCGCGGCTCTGCGCGCATCCCGAAGGACCGCTCGCCGGACTCGACGCGCTTGACGCGACCGCGCTGCAGGCGACACTCGACTACGCCGCCCGGGCCGCGGCGATCACCTGCTCGCGCCGCGGCGCCGATCTGCCGCGCGCCGCCGAACTCGCATGAGGAACTGACCGATGGCCTCGACCGTTATCCCGGTGCAGCCGTTCGACCTGGTGATCTTCGGGGCCACCGGCGACCTTGCACACCGCAAGATCCTGCCGAGCCTCTACCGCCGCCTCGCGGTGCACCAGATCCCCGACAGCTCGCGCATCATCGGCGCGGCGCGCAGCAAGATGACCCGCGCCGACTTCCGCAAGCAGACCGCGGCGGCGCTGGCGGAATTCGTGGCGCCAGGCCTGCTCAAGCCGGAGCTGGTCGAGCAGTTTCTCAACTGCATCGACTACGTCCCGGTCGACGCCACCGGCGAGGACGGCTGGGCGACGCTGGCGAGGAAGCTCAACGACAAGCCCGACCACATCCGGGCCTTCTACCTGTCGGTGGCGCCCGGCCTCTTCGCCACCATCGCCGACAAGCTCGCCGCCGCCGGCGTCGCGACGCCGAACAGCCGGATCGTGGTGGAGAAGCCGCTCGGCAGCGACCTCGCCTCGGCGCGGGCGCTGAACGCGCAGCTGTCCAGGCATTTCACCGAGGCGCAGATCTACCGGATCGACCATTATCTCGGCAAGGAGACCGTCCAGAACCTGATGGCGATCCGCTTCGCCAACGCGCTGTTCGAGCCGCTGTGGAACGCGCATTACGTCGATCACGTCCAGATCACCGTCGCCGAGAACATCGGCGTCGCCGGCCGCGGCGAATACTACGACAAGTCCGGCGCCATGCGCGACATGGTGCAGAACCACATGATGCAGCTGCTGTGCCTGACCGCGATGGAGCCGCCGGCGCATTTCGAGCCGAACATGGTGCGCGACGAAAAGCTCAAGGTGATCCGCTCGCTCGATCCGCTCAAGCTGTCGGACACCGTGCGCGGCCAGTACCGGGCGAACCGGTCCGGCGCCAGCTACCTCGACGACGTGAAGAACCCCGCCAGCCTGACCGAGAGCTTCGTGGCCCTGCGCGTGCGGATCTCGAACTGGCGCTGGTCGGGCACGCCGTTCTACCTGCGCACCGGCAAGAAGCTCGGCGCGCGGCTCTCCGAGATCGCCGTGGTGTTCCGCGACCCGCCGCATTCGATCTTTCCCAAGGTCGAGGATCTGCGCGGCAACGCCCTGATCATCCGCCTCCAGCCCGACGAGGGCATCACCATGCGGGTGACGATCAAGGAGCCCGGCCCCGGCGGCATGCGCCTGACCGAGGTGCCGCTCGACATGACCTTCGCCGACGCGCTCGGCGGCGAGGCCGCCGCCATGCCCGAGGCCTACGAGCGGCTGATCATGGACGTGATCCGCGGCGACCAGACGCTGTTCATGCGCGGCGACGAGGTCGAGGCCGCCTGGGCCTGGACCGACCCGATCATCCAGGCCTGGGCCGACAGCGGCTCCCGGCCGCAATCCTACGATCCCGGCGGCGCCGGCCCGATCGACGCCTACAAGCTCACCACCGCCGGCGGCCACCTGTGGCGCGAGATCTCGGCATGATCGAGGTCGCCCGCCAG
>CAYTMB010000194.1:0-5007 GCA_964438465.1 uncultured Rhodovulum sp.
GAAGGCGCGGCTGGAGGGGCTGCCGACGCCGGTCTACGGGCTGCAGCCGGTGCACCACCCGAGCTGATCCCGGGAGCCGGGGAGGGCCGCCGCCGCCGCGCCGGGCAGCGGCGGCGGTCCGCCGGCCGCGGCGCGGCCGGCGGCGCCGCGCGGCGCCGGAGGGCATGGCGCAACGGGTAAGCGCTCTTATGTTGCAGGGATCCTGTCGGCGGCGCCGGTGGCGGCGACAGGATCGGTCCGGGCGGCGGCGGCGCGGCGCAATCCCGTTGCGGGAGCCCGGTGAAATAAGCGAACAGTCGCCGAGGAATTTCCCGCGCGGGAACCGCTCTGGTGTGATAGTCTCCGACGTATTACGAATCCGCTCGGCGATTTGCGACGATTCCGGCGAGCGCCAGAGTAAAACGACTCGATTGCATGGATGTGGGACTGGCCCGATCGACGGGAGTCTGTCCAATAGGCAGGCTGCCGCGGCAGGAGATCGCCGGTAACCGCAGGGATCGGATCTGGTCGATACATCGGTCCGGGTATGGTATGACGCGGACAGGAACCGCCACGACGCGACGGAAAGGGTGACGAGTGCAGAAGACCGCGATGGAAGGCCCACAGGCGGCGCTGAAGGGAACGAGGCGGCTCTTCGTGTCGCTGGCGTTGTTCAGCCTGTTCGTGAACGTGCTGATGCTGACCGGGCCGCTCTACATGCTGCAGGTCTACGACCGGGTGCTGTCGAGCCGCTCCACCGCGACGCTCGTCTCGCTCACCCTGCTCATTGCCGGGCTCTACGGCATCATGGGCATCCTCGACTACGCCCGCGGCCGCATCGCCGCCCGGGTCGGCGCGCTGATCCAGACCCGGCTCGACCCGAGGGTGTTCGAGGCCGGGCTCTCCCGTGCCGTGGTCTCCGGCGAGCGCGGCCGGCCGTGGTCGGGACTGCGCGACCTCGAGGCGGTGCAGCGCTTCATGGCCTCGCCGGTGCTGTTCGCGCTCTTCGACATCCCGTGGACGCCGATCTTCCTGCTGGCGATCTTCAGCTTCCACCCGCTGCTCGGCTGGCTCGCGGTCTTCGGCGGCCTGCTGCTCGTGGCGATCTCCCTCGCCAACCAGCGGATGACCAAGCGCTCCACCACCGAGGCGACGGCGACCGCCATGGTCTCCGACGCCTTCGCCGAGACCGTGCGCCAGCAGGCCGAGGTGGTGCAGGGCCTCGGCATGCGCGATGCGGTGCTCGCCCGCTGGCAGAAGAACCGCAACCGCGCGCTGCACGCGAATCTCGTCTCCTCCGACGTGGTGAACCAGTTCACCACCCTGTCGAAGACCCTGCGCTTCTTCCTGCAGTCGGCGATGCTCGGCCTCGGCGCCTACATCGTGCTCCTCGGCGAGATGACCCCGGGCTCGATGATCGCCGGCTCGATCCTGCTCGGCCGCGCCCTCGCCCCGATCGAGCAGCTGATCGGCGGCTGGCCGATCCTGTCGCGGGCGCGCTCCGGCTGGGCGGCGCTCAAGATCTCGCTCGTCAAGGGCGCCGCGCGGCCGCCGATGGCGCTGCCGGTGCCGCGGGCGCGGCTCCAGCTCACCGGCGTCACCGTCGTGCCCCCCGACCAGCAGCGCCCGAGCCTGCGCAACGTCAGCCTGCGCCTCGAGCCCGGTCAGGCGCTCGGCGTCATCGGCCCCTCGGCCTCGGGCAAGTCGACCCTCGCCCGCACCCTCGCCGGGATCTGGCGGCCGGTCGGCGGCGCGGTGCGCCTCGACGGCGCCGAGCTCGACCAGTACGGCGACGACCTCGGGCGCTACATCGGCTACGTCCCCCAGGACATCGCCCTCTTCGACGGCTCCGTCGCCGAGAACATCGCCCGCCTCTCCCCCGAGCCCGACGCCGAGGGGGTGGTGCGCGCCGCGAAGATGGCCGGCGCCCACGACATGATCCTGAAGCTCCCCGACGGCTACGACACCCAGATCATGGTCGGCGGCGCCCGGCTCTCCGGCGGCCAGCGCCAGCGCATCGCCCTCGCCCGCGCCCTCTACGGCGACCCCGCGCTCGTCGTCCTCGACGAGCCGAACTCCAACCTCGACGGCGAGGGCGGCGAAGCGCTGATGCACGCCATCCGCCAGCTCAAGGCCGAGGGGCGCATCGTCGTCATCATGGCGCACCGCCCGGCGGCGATCTCGGAATGCGACCTGCTCCTCGTGCTGCACGAGGGGGTGGTGCAGGCCTTCGGGCCGCGCGACGAGGTGCTGCGCGAGCAGGTCAGGAACCACGCCACCATCGCCCTCCGGCCGCAGGACGGCGGCCCGGCCGCGGCCCAGCCGGCGCCGAAGGCGGAGGCGGTCAACCAATGAGACTCCCATCCATGCTTTCCTTCCGCCCGAAGCGTCCCCCCGCCCCCGGCCAGACGCCCGCGACCGGCCCCCAGGCCAGCAACGTCGTCCCCGGCCCGGGGGCCGACACCGCGCCGAAGGGCTTCGACTGGAGCTTCCGGCCGTTCCTCCTCCTCGGCTACGCCACGCTCGCCGTGCTCGTCCTCGGCCTCGGCGGCTGGGGCGTCTACGCCCGCATCGCCGGCGCGGTCATCGCCATGGGCACCGTCGAGGTCGAGGGCAACCGCCAGGTGGTGCAGCACCCGGTCGGCGGCGTCGTCACCGAGATCCTCGCCCGCGACGGCGACGTGGTGCAGAAGGGCGACGTGATCCTGCGTCTCGAGGGCGAGACCCAGCGCGCCGAGTTCCGGACGGTCGAGGGCCAGTACTTCGAGCTCCTCGCCCGGTCGAACCGGCTCGAGGCGCTGCGCGACGGCAAGGACCTCATCACCTTCGACCCCGAGCTCCTCGAGCGCGCCAGGACCGTGAAGAGCATCAGCGTCCTCCTCACCGCCCAGCAGGGGCAGTTCGAGGCGAGCCGCGACACCCTCACCAAGGAGCAGAGCCAGCTCGACGAGCGCTCGGCGCAGATCCTGAAGCAGATCGACGGCCTCGACTTCCAGCTCGAGGCGACGAAGGAGCAGGTCGACCTGACCGGCCAGGAGCTCGCCGCCCAGGAAAAGCTCATGGCCCAGGGCCTCACCCAGCTCACCCGGGTGCTGTCGCTGCGCCGCGACCTCGCCCAGCTCAAGGGCACCCAGGGCGCCGCCGAGGCGTCGATCGCCGAGAACCGCGCCCGGATCACCGAGATCGACCTCGAGAAGCTGAAGAACGTCAACAAGCAGCGCGACGACTCGATCGCCGAGCTGCGCGAGATCGAGTTCCGCGAGATCGAGCTGCGCTCGCGCCGGCAGGCGCTCGGCGACGAGATCGACCGGCTCGACGTCCGCGCCCCGGTCACGGGGGTGGTCTACGGCTCGACCGCCGAAACGCTCCGGGGCGTGGTGCGCGCCGCCGAGCCCATCCTCTACCTCGTGCCGCAGAACGTCGGCCTCATCGCCCGCGCCCAGATCGACGCGGCGAAGATCGACCAGGTGCACGTGGGCCAGCTCGCGACCATGCACTTCTCGGCCTTCGACTCGCGCACCACTCCGGTCGTCGCCGGCAAGGTCACCAAGGTCTCCGCCGACATCTTCACCGACGAGCGCACCGGCCATTCCTACTATCGCGCCGACATCGCCCTCGACGACACGGTGCTCGCCGAGCTCAAGGGCCGGCGGCTCGTCCCCGGCATGCCGGTCGAGGCGTTCATCGCCACCGAGGATCGGACCGCGCTCTCCTACTTCATGAAGCCGATGACCGACTACTTCAACCGGGCGTTCCGCGAGCGCTGAGTCGCCTGCCACCGCTGCCTTTTCCCGCGCGCGCCCTCCCCGGGCGCGCGCGCCGTCGTTCCCGCGCCGTCGTTCCCGCGCCGTCGTTCCCGCGCCGTCGTTTCGGGGGCGAGCGCCGGCGCTGCGGGCCGACGGCTCCCTGCGGATCTTGCCGGGCGCCATCAGGCTGGCTAAGTTAGCTAAGGGAAGGGGGCCGCCATGATCCAGTTCACCGTGCATGCTGCCAAGACCCAGCTCTCCCGGCTGATCGACGCCGCCCTCGCCGGCGAGGAGGTGGTGATCGCGCGCGGGTCGACCCCGGTGGTGCGGCTGGTGCCCCTCGCCCCTGCGGGCTTTCGCCTCGGCCTTCTCGACGGCCGGCTCGGCACCCCGCCGGATTTCCTGGCCCCCCTCGATCCCGAGGATCTCGCCCGCTGGGAAGGGGCGGGCGCGATCGACTGAGCCGGCGCCGAATGGCCGCCGTCCTGCTCGACACCCACGCCTGGGTCTGGTCCTTCGCCGCCCCGGCGCTGCTCTCGCCCGCTGCCCGCGGGGCGATCGAGACCGCCGAGGTGGTCTATGTCAGCCCGGTGAGCTTCTTCGAGATCGCCCAGAAGGTACGGCTCGGCAAATGGCCGGAGATGGCGGGGCTGGCCGATCGCCTGCCGGCGATCCTGCGCGAGCAGGGCGGGGTCGCGGCGCCCTGCTCCCCGGAGATCTGCCTCGCGGCCGGCCTCCGCGACTGGCCGCATCGCGATCCGTTCGATCGCCTCATCGCCGCCACCGCCGCCGTGCTGCGGACCGCCCTCGTCTCCCGCGATCCGGTGTTCGACGGTCTCGGGGTCTCCCGGCGCTGGTGAGGCGTCACCTGAGGCGTCACCGCAGCCGGGCCACGAGCTGCGTCCGCAGGTCCGGGGCGGCGGGCCCGGGCGCGAGGAAGATCGCGAGGACGCGGATCTCGCCGATGCCCGCGTCCACCAGGAAGGAATAGACCGCGCGCTCGGTGGCGATCTGCCGGAGACCGGGCGCGAGATCGTCACGGCGCCGGGCGAGGAAGGCGGTGCGGCCGAGGCCCGCCAGCGCCGCCTCGATGGCCCGCACCCGCGTGGCGGCGCGCTCGACGGCCTCGGCGAGCGTGTCGCCGAGGCCGCGGTAGCCGTCGACGAGCTGGTCGAGGATCAGCGCGAGGTCGCGCTCGCAGCCCTTCGCCCGCAGGATTTCGAGGGCCATCGCGCGATTTCTATGTCTGCAGTCCGTGTTGGTCGATGCATCGGCATGGACC
>CAYTMB010000195.1:0-4984 GCA_964438465.1 uncultured Rhodovulum sp.
TGCGGGTCGCGCACGATGGCGCGGCCCATGGCGACGCGCTGGCGCTGGCCGCCTGAGAGCTGGCGCGGATAGCGGTCGAGCAGCGGGGTGAGCCCGAGGATCTCGGCGGCGGGGCCGACCCGGGCGGTGATCTCGGACTTCGGCGCGTTCTTCAGCATCAGCGAGAACGCCATGTTGTCGGCGACCGTCAGATGCGGATAGAGCGCGTAGTTCTGGAACACCATCGCGATGTCGCGGTCCTTGGGCGGCAGGTCGTTCACCACCCGCTCGCCGATGGCGATCTCGCCCGAGGTCACATGCTCGAGTCCGGCGAGCATCCGCAACAGGGTCGACTTGCCGCAGCCGGAAGGCCCGACGAGCACGACGAACTCGCCCTCGTGGATGTCGATCGACACGCCATGGAGGATCTCCACCGAGCCGAACGACTTTCGCAGGTCGCGAATCTTCACTTCCGCCATGCGGTGCGTTCCCCCTGTTATTGCCGGCCAAGCTAGCCGCGCGGTTCGGCCGCCGCAACCGGATAGCGGCGGGAAACAACCGTGTTTCCGACGATTGCCGACAATCGTGCGAGCCGCCATAGTGCGCCGGCGTCAAGGGAGCGGATGCGCATGGGACAAGGCTCGGGGATTACGCCGGGGGTGATCGGCCTCGGTTCGATGGGGTTCGGCGCGGCGACGTCGCTGGTCCGCGCGGGGTTCGCGGCGCGAGGCTGCGACATCAGCGCCGACGCCTGCGCGCGCTTCGCGACCGCGGGCGGCGTGGTCGCCGACGGCCCGGCGGCGCTGGCCGCGGCCTGCGACGTGGTGGCGGTCTTCGTCGTCAACGCCGACCAGATCGAGGCGGTGCTGTTCGGCTCGGGCGCCGTCGCCGCGGCCCGGCCGGGCACGGTGTTCATCCTCTCCGCGACCATCCCGCCCGCGCGCGCCGTCGACTTCGGGACGCGCCTCGCCGCGGCCGGAATGCTCGGGATCGACGCGCCGGTCTCGGGCGGCGCGGCCCGGGCCGCCGAGGGCGCCATGACCATCATGGCCTCGGGCGCGCCGGAGGCGTTCGAGCGCGCCGGCCCGGTGCTCGACGCGATCTCGACGCGGGTGTTCCGCCTCGGCGACGAGCCCGGCGCGGGCAGCCGGATGAAGCTGGTGAACCAGCATCTCGCCGGCGTGCACATCGCCGCCGCCGCCGAGGCGCTGGTGCTCGCCATCGGCATGGGCCTCGACCCGCACCGGGTGATCGAGACCATCCGCGACTGCGCCGGAACCTCCTGGATGTTCGAGAACCGCGGCCCGCATATCGCCGACGGCGACTACCGGCCGCTGTCCGCCGTGGACATCTTCGTCAAGGACCTCGGCATCGTGCTGGAGGAATCCGGGCGCCACGGCCTCGACCCCGCGCTGGCGGCGAAGGCGCTCGAGCAGTTCCAGCGCGCCGCCGCCGCCGGCTGGGGCCGCAACGACGATTCCGCGGTCGCGAAGATCTACGCGCAGGACGCCGGCATCGCGCTGCCCGAGGAGACGCGCGCATGATCCTCGGGGCGATCGGCGACGACTTCACCGGGTCCTCGGATCTGGCGCTGATGCTCGCCAAGGGCGGGATGCGCACCGTGCAATACGTCGGCGCGCCCGACGCGCCGGCCGAAGCCGGGGTGCAGGCCGGCGTCGTCGCGCTGAAGTCGCGCTCGATCCCCGCCGCCGAGGCGGTGGCGCTGTCGCTCGCGGCGCTCGACTGGCTGCGCGCGCAGGGCTGCGTCCAGTTCTACTTCAAGTACTGCTCGACCTTCGACTCGACGCCCGAGGGCAATATCGGCCCGGTGATCGACGCACTGGTCGACGCGCTCGGGGCCGAGGCGCCGGTGCTGGTCTGCCCGGCGTTCCCCGCCGCCGGGCGCACCGTCTTTCAGGGCCATCTCTTCGTCGGCGACAGGCTCCTGTCGGAATCCGGCATGGAGAACCATCCGCTGACGCCGATGACCGACCCCGACCTGCGCCGCTGGCTCGGCCTGCAGACCGCGCGCAAGATCGGGCATCTGCCGCTGGGGGCGCTGCGCGCGGACGCCCGCGCGGCGCTGCTGGCCGAGGCCGCCGCCGGGCGGCAGGTGGTCGTCGCCGACGCGGTCGAGGACGACGACCTCATCCGCCTCGCCGAGGCGGCGCGCGGCTTCGAGCTTCTCACCGGCGGCTCCGGGCTGGCGCTCGGCCTGCCGAAGCTGCACGGCGCGACCGGCGGCGCGCAGGCCTGGCGCGGCGAGGCCGGGCCGGCGCTGGCGCTGTCGGGCTCCTGCTCGCAGGCCACCCGGGCGCAGGTCGCGCGCCACTCGGCGGACGGCGGCGCGGCGCTGAAGCTCGACGTCGCGAAGGTCATCGCCGGCGAGGCCGACGTCGCCGCGGCGCTCGACTGGGCCGCGGCGCAGACCGGCCTGCCGCTGATCTATTCCTCCGACGATCCCGAGGCCGTCGCCCGCGCCCAGGCCGAAGCCGGCCGCGAACGCGCTTCCGCGGCGCTGGAGGGCTTCTTCGGCGATCTCGCCGCCGGGGCCGTCGCGCGCGGCTACGCCCGGCTGATCTCGGCGGGCGGCGAGACCTCGGGCGCCGTGGTGCAGGCGCTCGACGCCACCGCGCTGGAGATCGGTCCGGAGATCGCCGCCGGCGTGCCGGCGCTGCGCGTCGCCGGCCGGCCGCTGGTGCTGGCGCTGAAATCCGGCAACTTCGGCCAGCCGGATTTCTTCGCCCGCGCCGCCGCCGTGCTGGGCGCGCAATGAGCGCCGAGGCCCGGCTGCGCGAGGAGATCTGCCTGCTGGCGAAGTCGCTGTTCGACCGCGGCCTCACCGCCGGCGCCTCGGGCAACATCTCGGCGCGCGCCGCCGACGGCGCGCTGATCGTCACCCCCACCGGCCGCTCGTTCGGCCGGCTCGATCCGGCGGAGCTGAGCCGCGTCGTCGACGGCGCGCTCGCCTCCGGCCTGCCGCCGACCAAGGAGATGCCGCTGCATTCGGCGTTCTACGACACAAGGGCCGACTGCGGCGCGGTGGTGCATCTGCATTCGACGCATTCGGTGGCGCTGTCGATGCTGCCCGACACCGACCCCGACAACGTGCTGCCGCCGCTGACCGCCTACGGCATCATGCGGCTCGGCAGGGTCAAGCTGCTGCCGGTGTTCCTGCCCGGCGACCCGGCGATGGGCGAGGCGGTGCGCGGTCTCGCCGGCAAGCGCACGGCGGTGCTCTTGGCCAACCACGGCCCGGTGGTCGCCGGGCGCGATCTCGAGGCGGCGGTCAACGCGGTCGAGGAGCTGGAGGAGACGGCGCGGCTCGCGCTGCTCACCCACGGCCGCGCGCCGCGCGCGCTGACGCCCGCGCAGGTCATGGACGTGGTCCGGCGCTACGACGTCGAATGGGAGGGATGATGCGTTTTTCGGCCAACACCGGCTTCCTGTTCAAGGAGCTGCCGTTTCTGCACCGGATCGGCGCGGCCAAGGCCGCCGGCTTCGATGCGGTGGAATTCCATGACGAGGCGCAGGGCGTCGATCCCGACCAGCTCGCCGAGGCGCTGGCCGAGACCGGCCTGCCGGTCTGCGGGCTGAACGTCCGGATGGGCGACACCGCCGGCTGCGCCGCCATCCCCGGGGCCGAGGCGCAGGCGCGCGCCGACATCGACGCCGCCGTGATCGTCGCGAACGCGGTCGAGTCCGGGGCGATCCACGTCCTGTCGGGCCGCACCGAGGCCGACCCCGACGCGGCGCGGCGCGCGCTGACCGCGAACCTGCGCTACGCGCTCGACCGGTTCGACCGCACCATCCTGATCGAGCCGATCTGCCGCGCGGCGATGCCGGACTATTTCCTCCACGACCTCGACCAGGCCACGGCGATCCTCGCCGAGATCGACCACCCCCGGCTCAGGATCCTGTTCGACTGCTATCACATCGAGACTCAGCACGGCGCCTGCCTCGACCGCTTCAAGGCCGCGCGCGACCGCGTCGGGCATGTCCAGATCGCCTCCGTGCCGGGCCGCAACGAACCGACCTCGGGCGACCTCGACTACCGCGCGCTGCTGCCGCAGCTCGCCCGCGCCGGCTACGCCGGCGCCTTCGGCTGCGAATATCGCCCGCTGGTCCCGGTGGCCCCCGTGCTGGCCGCCCTGCGCGGCTACGCGGCCTGACCGGCGCGGCGGCGCGCCGAGGAAGCGCCGCAAGCCATGAACGCCGGGTTAACGGCGCGCTCTTTTTCTTGAAAAATCAATGCCTTGACCGGATGGGCACGCGTGCCCACCCCGCTGCGCCCGGGGTCAGAACGACCGCTTCATCCAGCGGCCGATGACCCCGACGATGCCCTCGCGGAACAGCAGCACCCCGAGCACGAACACCACGCCCTCGATCACCGTGACCCAGGCCCCGAAGCTCGCAAAGTAGTTCTGCAACCCGACCACGATGGCCGCGCCGACGATCGGGCCGAACACCGTGCCCATGCCGCCGAGCAGCGCCATCAGCACCACCTCGCCCGACATCGTCCAGTAGACGTCCGTGAGCGAGGCGAGCTGGAACACCAGCGCCTTGGTCGCCCCGGCCATGCCGGCCAGCGCCGCCGACATCACGAACACCGCCAGCTTGTAGCGGTTCACCCGGTAGCCGAGCGACAGCGAGCGCGGTTCGTTCTCGCGGATCGCCTTCAGCACATGCCCGAACGGCGAATGGATGATCCGGTAGATGATCAGCAGCCCGATCGAGACGATGGCCAGCACGAAGAAGTAGAAATGCCGGTCGCCGGCGATGTCGAACACCCCGAACAGCCGGCCGCGCGGCACCGCCTGGATGCCGTCCTCGCCGCCGGTGAACGCCGCCTGCACGCAGAAGAAGAACACCATCTGGGCGAAGGCCAGCGTCACCATCGCGAAGTAGATCCCCTGCCGCCGGATCGCCAGCGCGCCGATGACGAGGCCCAGCAGCGCCGCCGCCGCCGTGCCGCCGAGGATGGCCAGCTCCGGCGTCAGCCCCC
>CAYTMB010000196.1:0-4977 GCA_964438465.1 uncultured Rhodovulum sp.
AGCGGCAGGCCGCGCCCGGCGGCGAGGCCCTTGGCGAACATCATCCCGGACAGCACCCCGCCGATCAGGCCCGGGCCTGCCGTCACCGCCACCGCGTCGATGTCCGCGAGGCTCAGCCCCGCGTCGGTCAGCGCCGCGCGGGTCACGTCGTCGAGCCGCTCGGCGTGGGCGCGGGCGGCGATCTCGGGCACCACCCCCCCGAAGGCGGCGTGCAGCGCGGTCTGGCCCAGCGTCGCGGACCCGAGCACCGACCCGACCGGCTGGCCGGGGCGCGCGCGCACCACGGCCACGGCGGTGTCGTCGCAGCTGCTTTCGATGCCGAGAAGGGTGAGTTCGCGCGGCAAGGGCCGGCTCCGGGTGATTGCGCGAGGCAGGTCCGGCAGGTAACACCCGCCCGAGGGCCGCGCAAGGACGGCCGCCGCCGGGAGGCCCCCCGCGTGACGCCGCGCACCCTGCTGCTGACCCGCCCGCAGGCGCAGTCCGAGGCCTTCGCCGCGGCGCTGGAGGCGGCGCTGCCCGGCCGGTTCCGCGCCGTGATCGCGCCGGTGCTGCGGATCGCGCCGGTGGACGCCGCGATCGACCTCGCCGGCGCGCAGGCGCTGCTCTTCACCTCGGCGAACGGCGTCGCGGTCTTCGCCGCGCGCAGCCCCGCGCGCGACCTGCCGGCCTGGTGCGTCGGCGCGATGACCGCGGCGGCCGCGCGCGCCGCCGGTTTCGCCGCGCTGTCGGCGGACGGCGACGTGGCGGGCCTCGCGGCGCTGGCCCGGCGCGAGGCCCGGCCCGGCGCCGGCGAGCTGGTCCATGTGCGCGGCCGCCACGCCGCCGGCGACCTGACCGGCCGGCTGGCCGCGGCCGGGGTTCCGGCGCGCGCGCTGGAGCTCTACGACCAGGCCCCGGTGGAGATGCCCCCCGCCGCGCGGGCGCTGCTGGAGCGCGGCGGGATCGGGGTGCTGACGGCGTTTTCGCCGCGCTCGGCGGCGCTGTTCGCCCGGGCGGCGGCGGCCGCGGGCTGGGACCTCGGCGGCGCGACGCTGGTCGCGCTCAGCGCCGCCGCGGACGCCGCCCACGACCGGCCCGAACCGGGCCGCCGGGTTGTTGCGCCGGCCCCGACGCGCGCGGGGATGATCGCGGCGCTCGCCGCGCTGTGAGCCGCGCCGCGGGCGGCTTTGGTGCAGTGCAGCTTGTTCCGTCCCGGGGCTTCCCCTAGTATCCCGACGCGGGGGGCTGCGCGGACGCCGCGGGCCCGGGCACGAGCGGGGACAGGGACGAATGGCGACCAGGAAATCCGACAAGACGGAGCGCGGCGAGGGCGCGTCCGCGGCCGAGGCGGCGCCCGCCGAGGCGGCTGCGCCCGACGCCGTCGCTCCGGTCGCGCCCGCCGAGGCGCCGGCGCGCGATCTTGTCGATCCCGATGTCCCGGACCTCGCCGCGCCTGCGCCGGACGCCGCCGATGTCGATGCCGACGCCGATGCGCCTGGGGGCGATCCGGCGGATCCCGCTGTCGGGGAGGCCGCCGGGTTTGTCCCCGATCCGGCGGACGGGTCCGAGGCGGAGGCCGCCGCGCCGGCCGGCCCCGACGCCGCGCCCGCGTTCGACGCGGCGCTGGACATGTCGCCGCGCCCCGAGGCCGAACCCGAGCCTGCCCCCGAACCCGTCGCCGCCTACGCCGCGGCGGCGGCCGAGCCGGTCGCCGAGGAGCCGGCCTACGAGGAGGAGCACGGCTGGTCCTTCGCCGCCCGGGCGCTGGGCGTTCTCGTGGTGCTGCTCGGCGGGGCGGCGCTCGGGGTCTGGGCGGCGCCGCGGGTCGCGCCGATGCTGCCCGCCGGGCTCGCCCCGGTCGCGGCCTGGCTGACGCCCGGCCAATCCGCCGCCGAGGCCGAGATCGCGGCGCTGCAGGCCCGGCTCGACGACGCGGTCGCCGCGGTCGACGGCCGGCTCGCGGCGATGCCCGACCTCGACGCGGTGCGGACCGAGGCGGCGGCGCAGGTCGACGCCGCCCGCAGCGCGCTGACGGCCGAGATCGAGGCGGTGAGGGCCGCGGTCGCCCAGGCCTCCGACGGCGGCGACGCGGCCGAACGCCTCGGCCGGCTGGAGACGGCGATGGGCGGCGCCTCGGCCGAGCTCGCCTCGCTGAAGGACCAGATCGCGGCCGGCGCCGCCGGGCTCAGCAGCGACGCGACCGCCAGCATCGACACCTACCGCGCCGAGCTCGACGGGCTGAAGGCCGAGGTCGGCGCGCTGTCGGGCGCCGTCTCGGGGCTGGGCGGCCGGCTCGACGACGTCGCCGCCAGCGCCGAGGCGCGGGTGACCGACGCCCGGACCCAGGCGGAGCAGGTCCAGCAGGCCGCGGCCGCCGAGCGCGACGTCTCCGCGGCGCAGGCCGAACTCGCGACGATCCGCGCCGCGCTCGCCAGCGGCGCGCCCTTCGCCGAGCCGCTCGACCGGCTGGCCGCCGCCGCCGGCGTGACCCCGCCCGCCGGGCTGGCCGCCGCCGCGGCCGCCGGCGTCGCGACCCCGACCGCGCTGCGCGCCTCGTTCGGCGATTCCGCCCATGCGGCGATCCGCGCCAGCATCGCGGCCAGCGCCGGCGAGGGGCTGGTCGCGCGCTCGCGCGCCTTCCTCGAGGCGCAGGTCGCCAGCCGCTCGCTGACGCCGCAGCCCGGCGCCACGCCCGACGCGGTGCTGTCGCGCGCCGAGGACGACCTGCGCTCCGACGACATCGCCGCGGCGCTGGCCGAGCTCGACCAGCTGCCCTCGGAGGCCCGCGCGGCGATGCAGGGCTGGATCGACGCCGCCCGCGCCCGCGCCGACGCCGAAACCGGTCTCGCCGAGCTGTCGACCTCGATCTCGACCCTCAACTGACGGAAGCGCAAGATGATCTGGTCCCTGCTCAAGATCGCGGTCTTCCTCGCCATCGCCGCGGCGCTCGCCTTCGGGGCGTCGCGACTGCTCGAAACCCCGGGCCAGGTGCTGATCGCCTTCGGCGGCCGCGAATTCGAGCTCACCCCGATCGGCTTCGTGCTCGCGCTGGTGGTGCTGGTGGTCGCCGCGCTGATCGTGATGAAGCTCGCGGGGTTCCTCGCCGCGCTGATGCGCTTCCTGTTCGGCGACGAGACCGCGATCACCCGCTATTTCAGCCGCAACCGCGAGCGCCGCGGGCTGGACGCGCTGTCGGGCAGCATGGTCGCGCTCGCCTCGGGCGAAGCCACGCTGGCGTCGCGCAAGGCCGCCAAGGCCGAGAAGCTGCTGCAGCGCCCCGAGATCACCCGCATCGTCAGCGCCCGGGCCGCCGAGATGACCGGCGACACCGCGAAGGCCTTCGAGATCTACAAGTCGATGCTCGAGAGCGACCGCACCCGCTTCATCGGCGTCGAGGGGCTGATGCGCCAGAAGCTCGAGGCCGGCGAGACCGACACCGCGCTGGCGCTGGCCAAGAAGGCCTTCGCCCTGAAGCCCGACAACGCGCCGGTGCTGCGCCAGCTGTTCGACCTGCAGTCGAGGACCGAGGACTGGGCCGGCGCGCGCGAGACGCTGAGCGCCTCGATGCACGCCCGGCTGGTGCCGCGCGACGTCGGCGCGCGCCACGACGCCGTCCTGTCGCTGGCCGATTCGCGCAAGTCGCACGCCGGCGGCGAGACCGCGCGCGGCCACGAGGCGGCGAAGCAGGCCAACAAGCTCGCGCCGACGCTGGTGCCGGCGGCGGCGCTGGCCGCGCAGGCGCATGCCGCCGACGGCTCGGCCCGCAAGGCGACCAAGGCGCTGACCCTGGCCTGGTCCGCCAATCCGCATCCCGAGATCGCCGCCGCCTTTGCCGCGATCGCGCCGGACGAGACGCCCGCCGCGCGGCGCAAGCGCTTCGCGACGCTGATCGCCGCGAACCCGTCCCATCCCGAGAGCCGGCTTCTGGCGGCCGAACTGGCGTTGGCCGACGAGGACTTTCCCGGCGCGCGCAAGGCGCTGGGCGATCTGGCGGTGTCCGAGCCGACCACGCGCAGCCTCGCGGTGATGGCCGCGATCGAGCGCGGCCAGGGCGCGCCCGAGGCCGAGGTGCGCGGCTGGCTCGCCAAGGCGCTGGGCGCCTCGCGCGGGCCGCAGTGGATCTGCGGCAAGTGCAACCATGTCCACGCCGCCTGGGCGCCGGTCTGCGAGAACTGCGGCGCCTTCGACACGCTGGACTGGAAGACGCCGCCGAACCCCGGCGCCGCCGGGCTGGCGCAGTCGGCGATGCTGCCGCTGATCATCGGCGGCCCCGCCGCGGCGCCCGAGCCCGAGCACGGCCCGGTCGTCGAGGACGCCGAGGTCGCCACCGAGCGCACCGCCTGAGCGCCGCCGGGGCGGGCGCGGGCGGCAGGGTCTGGCGTTTCGCGGGGACACTTGCCGCCGGCTGGCGGCGATGCGGTCGCCGGGCGCGGTCGCGCTCACACCACACGACGCTTCAGGAAGAAAGCGCGCCGGTTGCGCCGTCCCGCCCGGGCCCCGAGCCCGGGCAGCGGCCGACCGCCCCCCGGGCGGCCGCTTCTCGGCCGCCCGGGGTCGCGCCGCTGCCCTAGCCGCCGGCGGACGCCGGGTTCGGGCCGGCGACGGCGGAGGTCGGCGCGCCGGTGTCGTGTAGTATAAATTGGGTAAACGCCCGTCAGATTATCGTGATAAATCAGGCAATTACCCGTCCGGGCACGCGTGCCCACCGCCGCGCCGGGGCGGCGACGGCCGTCCGGCGCCCTGGACCGGATGCAGCAGCTCGTGGATGAAGCGCAGCTTGACCAGGACGTTCGGGCTGGGGTCGAACGGATAGAGATCGGGCTGGCCCATGCTGCGGTTCAGGCTGTTCACCGCCTCGGTCAGCGGCAGCCAGGCGCCGGTCAGGCTGGCGAGGTCGGGCGGCCGGTAGGGATCGAAGTCGATCACCGTCGAATCCCGCGGGTTGGATCCCACCCGGGGATTGACCGACAGCCCGAAGCCCGCCCCGGTGTCGAGCGT
>CAYTMB010000197.1:0-4928 GCA_964438465.1 uncultured Rhodovulum sp.
CGAGGCCGACGCTCAGCGCCGGACGGTTACTGTCGTGCAGGATGGTCGCACGATGCGACCGAGGTCAAGCGTCTGATATGTCACGGATAATCATGCGGCGGCGGAGTTGTCCACAGCTCCGCCGCCAGTCGGTTCGGGTCGCGCGGCGGCGCCTCAGCTGCCGAGCTTTTCCTGGATCTTCGCCTCGAACTCCGCCCAGGGCATGTTGCCGATCTTCTCGCCGTTGAGGATGAAGGTCGGGGTGGCCTCGACGCCGTCGGCGGTGACGTTCTTCTGGAAGTCGGCGACCAGCGCCTCGGCGAACGGGCCGTCGGCGAGGCAGGCGTCGACCGCCGCATCGGTCATGCCGGCCTGGCGGGCGACCACCTTCAGCCCCTCGACCACGCCGGGCGCGTCGGCGGCCTGGGCCCAGGCCGACTGGTCGCGGTAGAACAGCTCGAGCACGCCGAAGTAGCGGGCCTGGCCGGCGCTGGCGCGGTCCGCGCGGATCGAGGGGGCGCTGGCGCCGCTCGCCACCGGCATGGACTGGAAGGGGATGCGGGCCTTCGCCTTCGCCGGGATCGGCCGGCCGGAGAAGTTCTTCGAGACGCTGAGCGGGCTCGGGGCCGAGATCGTCGGCGCGCACGGTTTCGCCGACCATGCGCCCTATCCGCGCCGGCTGCTGGCGCGGCTGGCGCAGGACGCGAAGCTGCTGCGCGCGCAGCTGGTGACGACGGAGAAGGACGCCGTGCGCCTGCCGCCGGCGTTCCGCCGGCAGGTGCTGGTGCTGCCGGTGCGGCTGGAGATCGCCGACGGTGCGCTACTCGACGCGGCGCTCGCCCGGATCGGGTTGTGACCCCGCCCGATGCGGGCCGTGGGGCCGGCGTCGCGCCGACGCCATCTCGCGCCCGGCGGCGGATCGCTGGATCCAAGGCCCGGGCGGGGCCCCGGCGCCGCTCGCGCGACGTCGAAGCACGCCGCGGGCGCCACGGCGCGACCCGTGCGGCGTCGACGCGGTGCCCCGGTCCGATCGGCGGTGGCGGCCGGGGCGACGATCCGCGGCTCGGTTAGCCGCCGAGCGCGGCCTCGATGAGGGCCTGGAAATCCGGCCAAGCCATGTTGCCGTACTTTCGGCCGTTGATCACGAAGGAGGGGGTCGAATCGATGCCGTCGGCGCTGGAGTGCTTCCGGAACTCCGCCACCAGGCCCAGCGCCAGGGGGTTTTTTTCGATGCAGTCCTTCGGGTCGTCCTCCGGCTTGCAGTACTCTAGGCAGGAATCTAGCTCGGCATCGGTAAGGCCCGCCTGCTTGCCGATCGAATAGAGCTTCTGAAGCATCGCCGACCCGTCAGAAGGGATGAACCAATCAGATTGAGTCGAGAACAGCAGGTCGACAATGCCGAAGTAACGGTCCGCCGGCGCGCAGCGCGCCACCATCGCCGCCCGAAGGCCCGGGCCGTCGAAGTAGATCTCGCGGAAGACCACACGCAGCTTGCCGGAATCGACGTATTCCGACTTGATCTCCGGCCAGACGCTGGCGTGGAAGCGCGCGCAATGCGGGCAGCTCAGCGAGGCGTATTCGATCAGCGTGACCGGCGCGTCGGCGGCGCCGAGCGACATCTCGACCACCTCGCGCGCCTCCTGCGCCGCGAGCGGGCCGGCCAGCGGCGCGGCGAGGGCGAGGGCCAGCCCTGCGGCGAGCAGACGGCGACGGGTCGGGGCGGGCGCGGCGTCGAACATGGATCAGCTTCCTCGGGACATGGATTTCCGGCTCCGGGATAGCACATTCTGCGCCAATGTCTCCAAAGCCGCGCGCAATGCGTCATCACCAATGCTTGAGAGCGGCGCGGCGAATTCGGCGATGTCCGGGGCCGGCGCCGGCGCGGCGGTCCGCGCGAAGCCGGCGGGCGGCTCGGCGAAGCCGGCGGCCTGGGTGATCCGCACCCGCCCGACCGTGCCCGGGCCGAGCGCCGCGTTCACCCGCTCGCGGATCAGCGGCAGCAGCATCTGCACCTGCGGGCCGTTGGCGCCCTGCACGCCGAGGGTCAGCAGCCCGCCCGCCGGGCCGCGGGTCGGGGTGAGCTTGACCGGGCGCGCGACCGCGGCGATCTCGGGACCGGCGATGTCGGACCACAGCGCCTTCAGCCGGGCGTCGGCGTAGCCGCGCCGCGCCGCCGCGGTGCTGGTCTGCGGCCCGATCAGCGCGCCGGCCGGGCGGAAGCCGCCGCGGCCGCGCTTGCCTTTCCCCGCGCCTGCGCCAAGCTGGTCGGCCATGTCGATGCGTCCCTCCGTCGTTAACCAGACTACCTCGGCCGCCGCGGCGGAGTCGACGGCCGAACCGGTCCCGGCCGCGATGGCGCGCGACCTGCTCGGCTGGTACGACCGGATGGCCCGCCGCCTGCCCTGGCGCGCGCCGCCGGGATCGGGCCGGCGGCCCGACCCCTACCGGGTCTGGCTGTCGGAGGTGATGCTGCAGCAGACCACGGTCGCGGCGGTGAAGGGCTACTACGAGACCTTCACCGAACGCTGGCCGCGGGTGGAGGATCTGGCCGCCGCCGCCGACGCCGAGGTGATGGCGGCCTGGGCCGGGCTCGGCTACTACGCCCGCGCGCGCAACCTGCTCGCCTGCGCCCGCACGGTGGCGCAGGCGCATGGCGGGCGGTTCCCGGCGACCGAGGACGGGCTGCGGGCGTTGCCGGGGGTGGGGCCCTACACCGCCGCGGCGGTGGCGGCGATCGCCTTCGACCGGCCGGCGGTGGTGCTCGACGGCAATGTCGAGCGGGTGATGGCGCGGCTCCACGCGGTCGAGGCGCCGCTGCCGGGCGCCAAGGAGAGGCTGCGCGCGCTGGCGGCGCGGCTGACGCCGGTCGAGCGCCCGGGCGATTATGCGCAGGCGGTGATGGACCTCGGCGCGACGATCTGCAACCCGCGCGCGCCGGCCTGCGGCCTGTGCCCCTGGCGCGAGCCCTGCGAGGGGCGGCGGCGCGGGGTCGCGGCCGAACTGCCGCGCAAGGTGGCGAAGCCGGTCCGGCCGACCCGGTTCGGGATCGCCTATCTCGCGCAGCGCCCGGACGGCGCGGTGCTGCTGGAGACCCGCCCGGCGAAGGGCCTGCTCGGCGGGATGCTCGGCCTGCCGGGCACGGAATGGACCGAGGCCGCGCCGGCGCCGCGCCCGCCGCTGGCGGCCGACTGGCGCGCGGCGGGCGCCGAGGTGCGCCACACCTTCACGCATTTCCACCTGAGGCTGCGGGTCGAGGTCGCGCGGGTCGGGGCCGCGGCGGCGCCCGGGGGCGACTGGCGGCCCTGGACCGCGGCGCTGGAGGCGTCGCTGCCGACGGTGATGAAAAAGGCGCTGCGGCTCGGGCGGACGGCGGGCCCGGGCGGATAGCGCCCCGCGTCCCGGGGCCGTCGCGGCGGCGCGCGGTTGCGTCGCGACCGGGGCGGATCTACACAGGCGCTCGGGTTTTAGCGGGGGCGACGTGGCCGAACTGGGAATGCTGGGCGGGCGCCGGGTGCTGCTGATCGTCGGCGGCGGCATCGCGGCCTACAAGAGCCTGGAGCTGATCCGCCTGATCCAGAAGGCGGGCGGCGTCGCGACGCCGGTGCTGACCGCCGCCGCCGCCGAGTTCATCGCGCCGCTGTCGGCCGCGGCGCTGGCCGGCGCGAAGGCCTACGGCGCGCTGTTCGACCTGACCGACGAAGCCGAGATGGGGCATATCCAGCTGTCGCGCAGCGCGGATCTGGTGGTGGTCGCCCCCGCGACCGCCGACCTGATGGCCAAGGTCGCGAACGGCCACGCCGACGACCTCGCCAGTACGCTGCTGCTGGCCACCGACAAGCGCGTGCTGTTCGCGCCGGCGATGAACGTGCGGATGTGGGAGCATCCGGGCGTGCGGCGCAACCTCGCGACGCTGCGCGCGGACGGGGCGCTGTTCGTCGGGCCGGACGAGGGCGAGATGGCCTGCGGCGAATACGGGCCGGGCCGGATGGCCGAGCCGGCGGAGATCGTCGCGGCGATCGTCGCCGCGCTGCGAGCGGGCGCGCGGATCGGGCCGCTGGCGGGCCGGCATGTGCTGGTCACCTCGGGACCGACGCACGAGCCGATCGACCCGGTGCGCTACATCGCCAACCGCTCGTCGGGGCGGCAGGGCGGGGCCATCGCCGCGGCGCTGGCGCGGCGCGGCGCGCGGGTGAGCTTCGTCACCGGGCCGGCCGAGGCGCCGCGGCCGGCGGGCTGCGAGGTGATCGAGGTCGAGACGGCGGTGGAGATGCTGGCGGCGGTCGAGGCGGCGCTGCCGGCCGACGCGGCGGTGTTCGCGGCGGCGGTGGCCGACTGGCGGGTGGTGACGGCGCAGGGCTCGAAGATGAAGAAGGACGGCTCGGGGCGGCCGCCGGCGCTGGAGCTGCGCGAGAACCCCGACATCCTGAAGACCGTGGCGCAGCGCGCCGAGGGCCGGCCGCGGCTGGTGGTGGGCTTCGCCGCCGAGACCGACGACGTGCTGGCCAATGCTACGGCCAAGCGGCTGCGCAAGGGCTGCGACTGGCTGGTGGCGAACGACGTCAGCCCGGAGACCGGCATCATGGGCGGGACCGAAAACGCGGCGATCCTGATCACCGAGGCCGGCGCCGAGGCCTGGCCGCGGCTGAGCAAGGACGCCACCGCCGAGCGGCTGGCCGACCGCATCGCCGGGGCGCTGGCGTGAGCGGCGTGGCGGTGGGCGTGCTGGCGCTGCCCGGGCGCGACCCGGCGCTGCCGCTGCCGGTCTACGCCTCGGCGCAGGCCGCCGGGGCGGATGTCTGCGCCAACCTCGCCGCGGCCGACCGCGCGGCGGGGCTGACG
Source organism: uncultured Rhodovulum sp. (assembly GCA_964438465.1). Classification (GTDB taxonomy): domain Bacteria; phylum Pseudomonadota; class Alphaproteobacteria; order Rhodobacterales; family Rhodobacteraceae; genus Amaricoccus. The sequence goes on from CAYTMB010000197.1 coordinate 4,819, forward strand.
CTGGCCCCCGGCGCCCGGGCGCTGGTGCCGACCGGCCTCGCGCTCGAGATCCCCGACGGCTACGAGGTGCAGCTGCGGCCGCGCTCCGGGCTGGCGCTGAAGCAGGGCGT
>CAYTMB010000198.1:0-4907 GCA_964438465.1 uncultured Rhodovulum sp.
CCGCCGCCCGCGATGATCGCGCCCGCGGCGACGATCATCGCGATCCCGAGAAAGTCGACCGGCTTCAGCGCCTCGCCCCAGAGGATCCAGGCCCAGAAGCTGGCGGTGAGCAGGAAGCTGTACTCGAACACCGCCAGCGACCCGGTCTCGCCCGACTGATAGCCGCGGGCGATCATTCCCACCGCGACCAGCGAACCCGCCGCCTGCACGAAGACCCAGGCCAGCACCCCGCCCGACGGCGCGCGCCAGGGCGCGGTCAGGAACGGCGCCGCGGCGCGCCAGATCTCGGGCGGCTCGACCAGCCCCAGCAGGACCAGCGCCGCAGCCGAGGCGATCGCCAGCCCGCCGAAGAACCCCGCGAGCAGCGCCCCCAGCGGCTCCTCGGCGCACCACTCGCGCGTCAGCAGGTTGGACAAGCCGTAGAGGGCGCCCGCGGCCACCGGCATCAGCGTGACCGCCGACAGGTTCGCCGGATCCGGCCGCAGCATCGCCAGCACCCCGAGAAACCCGAGCGCCACCGCCAGCGCCTGGCGCGGCCCGATGCGCCGGCCGAACAGCGCCGCCGAAAAGATCAGCACCCAAATCGGCGCGGTGAACAGCGCGGCGCCGACCTGGGCGATCGGCATCATCGGCAGCGCGCCGAAATAGAGCAGCATCGCGCAGGTCTGCACGCCCGAGCGCACCGCGACCGCGCCGAGCCGCCGCGGCCGCAGCGCCAGCCCGAAGGCGGCGGCCGCCAGCCCGAGCAGCGGCAGGACCATCGCGCTGCGCAGCAGATGGAACTGCCACAGCCCGGCCTCGTCCGAGATCATCCGCACCAGGTTGTCGGTGACCCCGAGCACGGCCATGCCGCCCAGGATCAACGCCGCCCCCAGCGCGACGCCGTCGCGTCCTGCGATCATGCCCGCGTCCTCCGCCGCCGGGCATAGCCGGTCGCGCCGGCTTTCCCAAGGCCCTTCGCGGCGCGCGGATGACAAGCCGCGCGTCCCGCGCTAAGCCGGGCCTGCAACCCGCCCGGAGACGCCCGTCCGCCGATGACCGCGCTGGAGAAATACGTCCGCCTCGAGGCGATCGGGCAATGGCGCGAGGCCCCCGGCGCGCCGGCGCGCGAGGTGGTGGCCAGCTTCGGCGACGCGACGCTGCTGCTCGCCGACCTCGCGGACCGGCCGCTCGGGCACTGGGCGCTGGCGGGCGTGCAGGCGATCGGGACCGAAGGCGGCGCCACGCTCTTCGCGATGAGCCGCGACGGGACCGAGACGCTGGCGATCCGCGACGCCGACATGATCGAGGCGATCGCCGCGGTCAGCCGCGCGCATCGCCACGCCGGCGCGCCAGGCGCCGCGATGCGCCGGCGGCGCCGGCTGCCGGCGCTGCTGGCGCTGGCAGCGCTCGCCGCGGCGCTGGCCTTCGCGCCGGGGCTGATCCGGGCGCAGGCGGCGCGCATGGTCCCGCCCGAAACGGCCGAGGCCTTCGGCGACGAGATGCTGCTGCAGCTGATGGCGACGCAGGGTCCGCTCTGCGCCGATCCCGCGGGACGGCGCGCGCTGGCCCAGGTGGCGGGCCGCGTCGCGCATGGCGAGACCGCCCGGCTGCGCGCGCTCGACCTCGGGCCGGCGCCGCTGGCGGTGCTGCCGGGGCCGACGATCGTGCTCGGCCGCGCCACGCTCGACCGGGCCGAGGACCCGGCCGAGATCGCCGGCTGGATCGGGCTCGCGCTGGCGCGCGAACAGATGCGGCCCGGCCCCGAGCGGCTGATGGCGGCGGCCGGCCCCGTCGCGAGCCTGCGCTACATCTTCACCGGCCGGCTGAGCGACGCGGCGCTGGCGCGCGCCGCGGCGGCCGCCCTCGCTCCGCCGACGGCCGAGGACGTCGCGGCCGCCTACGGCCGGCTGCGCGACGCCGGCCTCGCCACCGCGCCCTTCGCCGACGGCCTGCGCCGCGCCGGCCTCGCCGCCCTGCCCGGCGCGCCCGACGGCGCCCCGGCGCTCGACGCCGGCGACTGGGCGGCGCTGAAGGGCCTCTGCCGGGTCCCCTGAGGCTTTCATTCAGGTTTGCTAACCTGGAGAGCAGGCGCCGCGCGCCCATGGGCGCGCGGACTTGAAAAAACAATGCGCGCACTGCGCGCACGATATGGCGGCAAAGGCCGCCTCCCCCGTTCGCCGCCGAAGCGCGGTCAGGCCGCCTGCGCCACCCGCCCCGCGCTCAGGCGCAGCCGGCGGTCCATGCGCGCGGCGAGTTCGGGATTGTGCGTCGCGATCAGCGCGGCCATGCCGGTCTCGCGCACGAGGCCGAGCAGCACGTCGAACACCCGCCCCGAGGTCTCGGGATCGAGGTTGCCGGTCGGCTCGTCGGCGAGCAGCAGCCGCGGCCGGTTCGCCAGCGCCCGGCAGAACGCCACCCGCTGCTGCTCGCCGCCCGACAGCTCGGCCGGGCGGTGGCCGGCGCGCGCACTGAGCCCGACCGCGCCGAGCAGGTCGCGCGCCCGCGCCTCGGCGTCCGCGCGCGCGACGCCGGCGGCGCGCTGCGGCAGGGCGACGTTCTCCAGCGCCGAGAACTCCGGCAGCAGGTGGTGGAACTGGTAGACGAAGCCGATGGTCTCGCGCCGCAGCCGGGTGCGCGCGGCGTCGTCGAGCCCTTCGGCCGCCTGCCCCAGCACCGCGACGCCGCCCGCGCTCGGCGCATCGAGCAGCCCTGCGACATGCAGCAGCGTCGACTTGCCGGCGCCCGAGGGCGCCACCAGCGCCGCCACCTCGCCCGCCGCCAGCGCCAGCGAGGCGCCGTCGAGCGCCACCACCTCGCCGGGCTCGCCGGAGTTGTAGACCTTGCGCACCTCGGTGAGCCGCAGCGTCTCACTCATAGCGCAGCGCCTCGACCGGGTTCAGCCGCGCCGCGTTGCGCGCCGGGATCAGCGTGATGAGAAATGAGAGGCCCAGCGCCATCGCCGCCACGGCCGCCACGTCGCCGAGGCGCAGCCGCGACGGGATCTCGGTCAGGAACCGGATCTCGGGGTTCCAGACCGAGCCGCCCGAGACCCATTCCACCGCCGCCTGGATGTCCTGGATGAAATAGGCGAACAGGCAGCCGAGGATCACCCCCAGGACCGTGCCGGCCACCCCGATCCCGGCGCCGCAGAGGAAGAAGATCCGCATGATCGAGCCGCGGGTCAGCCCCATCGTGCGCAGGATGCCGATGTCGCGACCCTTGTTCTTCACCAGCATCACGAGGCCGGAGATGATGTTGAGCGCGGCGATCAGCACCACCAGCGACAGGATGATGAACATCACCCGCCGCTCGACGTCGAGCGCCGACAGGAAGGCGCCCGAGGCGTCGCGCCAGGTCCAGACCACCGCCCGCGCGCCGGCTGCGGCGGCGAGCGGCGCGCGCAGCGCGTCGACCCGGGACGGGTCGGCGGTGAAGACTTCGATCTCGTCGGCGGCGCCTTCGCGGTTGAAGAAGCTCTGCGCCTCGGCGAAGGGCATGTAGACCCGGGTCCGGTCGATGTCGTAGCGCCCCACCCCGAAGATGTAGACCACCTCGTAGTCGTTGATCCGCGGCGTCGCGCCGAACGGCGTGTCGAGCCCCTCGGGCGAGATCAGGGTGATCGCGTCGCCCACCGTCAGGCCAAGCTCGCGCGCGACGCCCGAGCCGATGGCCACGCCTTCGTCGAGCCGTCCGAGGTCGCCGATCGCGATCTCGGGGTCCGCGATCAGCGGCGCCAGCGCGAGATCCCCGGTGCGCGTCCCGAGCACCTCGACGCCGCTGTTGCGGCCCAGCGCCGTCGCCATCACCTGACCGCGGATCAGCGGCGCGGCGCCGGTCACGCCCGGGACCGCGCGGAGCCGCGCGGCCATCGCGTCGTAGTCGAGGATCACCCGGCTCGACTGGCCGGCCTCGTCGACCTGCGGCGAATTGTAGACCGTGACATGGGCGTTGGCCCCGAGGATGCGGTCGGTGAACTCCTCGCGGAAGCCGATCATCACCGCCTGCACCACGATCAGCGTGGCGACCCCGAGCATCACCCCGATCAGCGCGTACCAGGCGATCACCGAGATGCCGCCGTCCTTGCGCCGCGCGCGCAGGTAGCGCCAGGCGATCTGCCATTCGAAGCCGGCGAAGGGGGGCGGGGCGGAGGGCAAGGGCGGGGTCCGTGGTTGCGTAAATCGCGGGACCCTGCGCAGGCCGCCCGCGCGAGGTCAAGCCACATTCCCTGGAGCCGGCGAGCTGCCGCGTAGGGCCTCGGCATCGCGCGATCAACGCCGCGATCCTGCGCCGGCGGCGCGGCCGGGCGCTCAGCGCGGGATCAGCGCGGCCGCCTGCCGCTCGACCGCGCGGTCGCTCCGCGCCAGTCCTTCGGCGACGCCGCGGCGGTCGGCCTCGTTGCGGTTCTGGCTCATCTTGCGCTTGGCCTCGATCCGCGTCACCGGCATCCGCAGCCCGACGATGCCCTTGAGCTGCGATTGCACGAAGGGCGCCGGCGCGTCGTCCACCGCCCAGGGGTGCTCGCGCTCCGCTTCGTGCAGCGCGGTGAGGCGGCTGACGCTGTCGTGCAGCCGCTCCGGATCGGTGAAGAACTCGACCGGCCCGTAGAGATGCACGGCCTCGTAGTTCCAGGTCGGCACCACCTTGCCGGTCTCGGCCTTGGTCGCGTACCAGCCCGGCGTCACATAGGCGTCCGGCCCCATGAAGATCGCCATCGCCTCGCCGTCCACGCGCGTCGACCACTGCCGGTTGGCGCGGGCGAGGTGGCCGTGCAGCACGCCGTACGGCCCCTCGGTCTCGTCGAGGATCAGCGGCAGCGGCGTCGCCATCAGCCCGCCCTCGCCGGCGGTGACGAGGTTGCCGATGCGCGCCGCGCGCACGATCGCGCGGATCTCGGGCAGGTCGTCGAGCGCGAAGGCGGGCGGCAC
>CAYTMB010000199.1:0-4906 GCA_964438465.1 uncultured Rhodovulum sp.
GCAAAGGCGTCCTGCTGGTCGGAGAGCGACACCGAAGCTTTCACGGACATGACACGAGCCTCCAGACACGGAGAGTGCTACTGGGTAGCATAAAAAATCAAGAGCTTCTTCGCCCACCACCGAGCGTCAACATCCGCCACGGAAAACGATCTTTCCGCCGCGCTGTCATCTTTATCATTATGAATCAGCTAGTTGACCCGTGTAACAGCCCGTTACACCCCTCACCCCAGCGCCGCGCGTATCGCTTCCACCACCGCCGCCCGCTCGCGCCGCGCCTTCAGCGCGCCGGCCATGTCCACCTCGACGAAGCGCACCTTCACGTTCGGCTGCAGCTGCCCGATCAGGTCCATGTCCGCCGAGATCACCGTGCCCACCATCATGTAGCCGCCGCCCGACACCGCATCCCGGTGCAGCACGATCGGCTCGGTCCCGCCCGGCACCTGGATCGAGCCGTAGGGATAACAGGCGTCGACGATGTTCGACGGATCAGACCCCGCCCCGAACGGCTGCTCGCGCGGCTCGAACTCCAGCTTCGCGCCGCCGCGGAACCGGTAGCCGATCCGGTCCGCCTCGGGCGCCACCTTCCAGACGTCCTCGAAGAACCGCCGCCCGGCGCCCTCGGTGATCCGGTGCCAGTACAGCCCCGGCAGCATCCGGATCTCCACCGGCGCCCCCGTCGGCCCGCGCCGCAGCGCCTCCCCGAGGCTGCGCCCCGCGACCCCGGCCCCGGCGCCCAGCGACAGCCGGTCCCCCGCCTTCAGCGCGCGCCCCTCGAACCCGCCGAGCCCGCCCAGCGGATAGGTCGAGCGGCTGCCCAGCACCACCGGCACGTCGATCCCGCCCGACACCGCGACATAGGCCCGCGCCCCGGCCTTGAGGAAATCGAAGCTCAGCACCTGCCCGGCCCTGACCGCGAAGCTCTCCCACAGCGGCGCCGCCACGCCGTCGACCCTGGGCGGCAGCGCCGCGCCGCAGACCGCCACCACCGCGTCGCGGTGGAACACCAGCTCCGGCCCGAGGAACACCGCCTCCAGCCCCGCGGCGTCCTCCGGGTTCCCCACCAGCAGGTTCGCCGCGATCAGCGCCAGCTGGTCCATCGCGCCCGACAGCGGGATGCCGAGGTGATAATACCCCGGCCGCCCCAGGTCCTGAACCGTGGTCGCCAGCCCCGGCGCCCTGACCTCGATCTCACCGGCCGAAGGATTGCCGGCCGCAGAATTACTGGCCATCGAGCGCCCCCATCAGCTTGGCGTTGACGCCGTCCATGTCGGCGAGAAAGTCGTCGAGCGAGAAGGTCACCGAGGCCGTCTTCGGCGCATAGCGTCCCGCCGCGACCTCCGCCTCGATCGCCTCGTATTCCGCCCGGTCCACCGCGCGGAACTTCACGATGTCCCCGGGCCTGAACAGGCACATCGTGTCGCGCGGGATATAGTCGACCTCGCTCTTCGGGTCGTAGATCGGCGCCGGGATGATCCCGAACATCTGATACCCGCCGGCGCCGCGCACCGAATAGATCGCGGTGAAACACCCGCCATGCCCGATCGTCAGCTTCGGCGTGTCGGTGCGCGGCCGCAGGTATTTCGGAACCTCGAGCTGCTGCGACCGGTCGACCATCTGGTAGAGGAACGGCAGTCCCGCCACGAACCCGACCATCGACACGAACCAGGGCGCGCCGGCATGGGCGTCGATGAATTCCTGCACCGAGGCCTTGGCGTTCACCCGGGCGCCGTATTCGAGATCGGTGCCCGACGGGTCCTGATGCCGGTCGCGAAACCGCATCAGCGTCTCGTGGGTCCAGGGATCGTTGTAGAACGCCGGCAGCTCGACGATCCGCGTCTCGATCACCGAGGGCGCATGCGCGGCCCTGTCCTCGAGCTGCTTCAGCTCCGCCAGCATCGCCTCGGGCGCGATGACGTCGGGATCGTACTTGACCTGGAACGAGGCGTTCGCCGGGCAGATCTCGACGACCCCCGGGATCGCCTTCTCGCGCAGGGCGTTGGTGATGTAGAGCGCCTTGAAGAAGGCCTCGAGCGACATGCTCTCGTCGACCTCGACGAAGATGTGCTCGTCGCCGCCAAAGGAATATCGCATCGGCTGACCGTCCCCCTTCCGTTATCCCAGTGACGCAGCGTTGGCCTCGAGCCAGCGCTCCAGCCAGGTCGTGTCGAACCGTCCCACGCGCACGTCCGCGTCGGCGGCCAGCGCCAGGTGCAGCGCTTTGGTCGTTGGTACGCCCTCGATCTCCAGCTCGCCCAGCGCCCGCGTCAGCCGGACGATCGCCGTGGCGCGGTCCTCGTCCCAGACGATCAGCTTGCCGAGCAGCGAGTCGTAGAACGGCGGCACCGTATATCCGGCGTAGAGCAGGGTATCGAACCGCACCCCCGGCCCGCCCGGCGTGCGCAGCGCGGTGATCGTGCCCGGATGCGGTCGGAAATCCGCGCCCGGATCCTCGGCGTTCAGCCGCACCTCGATGGCGTGGCCGCGCAGCGTGATGTCGTCCTGCGACCAGCGCAGCTTTTCGCCGAGGCAGACCCGTATCTGCTCGCGCACCAGATCGAGCCCCGTGACCATCTCGGTCACCGGATGCTCGACCTGGATGCGGGTGTTCATCTCGATGAAGTAGAACTCGCGGCTGGCGTCGTCGTAGAGATATTCCAGCGTGCCGGCGCCGCGATAGTTTACCGCCGCGGCCAGCGCCACCGCCGAGGCGCATAGCGCCGCGCGCACCTCGGGCGGCAGGGAGGGCGACGGCGCCTCCTCCCAGACCTTCTGGCGGCGGCGCTGCAACGAACATTCCCGCTCGTAGAGATGCACCACCCGCTCGCCGTCGCCGAGGATCTGCACCTCGACATGCCGCGCCCGCTCCACCAGCTTCTCGATATAGAGCGCGCCGCTCCCGAAGGCGGCCAGCGCCTCCTGGCTCGCCTGCGGCAGCATCCGCTCGAACTCGGCCTCGTCGCGCACGATGCGGATGCCGCGCCCGCCGCCGCCCGCCGCCGCCTTGATCATCACCGGGAATCCGGTGCGCGCGACCACCGGCCGCGCCTCCTCCAGGCTGGTCACATGCCCCACGCTGCCCGGAACCACCGGCACGCCCGCCGCCTCCGCCGCGCCGCGCGCCGCGACCTTGTCGCCCATCAGCCGGATCGCGTCGCCCGACGGCCCGATCCAGGCCAGCCCCGCCGCCTCGACCGCATCGGCGAAACCCGCGTTCTCGGCGAGAAACCCGTAGCCCGGATGCACCGCCGTCGCGCCGGTGGCCCTCGCCGCATCAAGGATCGCCTCGACCTTGAGATAGGACTTCGAGGCCATCGGCGGCCCGATGTCGACCGCCTCGTCCGCCAGCTTCACCGCCAGCGAGTCCGCGTCGGCCTTGGAATGCACCTGCACCGTCGCGAGCCCCAGCTCGCGCGCCGCGCGGATGATCCGCACCGCGATCTCGCCGCGGTTGGCGATCAGCAGCTTGCCCGCGGGCGCCACGCTAGTCGAGCTCGGCGATCGGCTGGCCCGCCATCACCGCATCCTCGTTGTCGACGAGGAAGGCCCTGATCGTCCCGCTCGCCGTCGCCTTCACCTCGTGAAAGCTCTTCATCACCTCGATCAGCCCGATCACCTCGCCCTCGGCCACCGCGTCGCCGTCGCTCTTGTAGTCCGGCGCGTCGGGGCTGGGCTTGCGGTAGAACGTGCCGGGCAGCGGGGAGACGATCTCCGTGGTCATGGGGTCGGGTTCCTCTGCGGGATGAAGGTCAGGCGTCCAGATGCGGCTCGAGCGCCGCGCGCACCGCCGTGGCGATCTCGACGGCGTTCGGCGTGTCGGAATGCACGCAGACGGTGGTGGCCCTGACCGGCAGCTCGCCGCCGCCGATCGTGGTCAGCCGGCCTTCGACCACCGCGCTGCGCGCCGCCTCGGCGCATTTCGCGGCGTCCATCGCCGGATGCTCGCGGGTGATGATGAGCCTGCCGTCGTCCGCGTAGTCGAGATCGGCGAAGAACTCCGCGAGCAGGACATGGCCGCGCTCCTTCTCCCAGACGGTCTCGTGCAGCGTTCCCGCGAGCCCCATCAGCGGCACGCCGAACACGTCGGCCGCGTCGCAGACCGCATGGGCGATCTCGGGATCCCGCGAGGCCATGCCATAGAGCGCGCCATGCGGCTTGATGTGGTTCAGCGCCATGCCCTCGGCGTCGAGGAACCCCTTCAGCGCCCCGATCTGGTAGAGGATGCAGTTCGCCAGCTCCTCGCGGCCGATCTTCATCTCGCGCCGCCCGAAGCCCTGCAGATCGGGCAGCGACGGATGCGCCCCGACCTTCACCCCGTTCGCCTTGGCGAGCCGCACCGTGTCGCGCATGTGGTTGAAGTCCGAGCCGTGAAAGCCGCAGGCGACGTTCGCCACCGAGATCAGCGGCATCAGCCCCGCGTCGTCGCCCATCCTGTAGAGGCCGAACCCCTCGCCCATGTCGCAGTTGATCGTGGCCAAAGAACCCCTCCCCGCCGACCCCCCGGTCGCTGTCCCGTCTGCGCGTTTCGCATACCCTGCAATGGCGCCGCCGCGTTGTAAAGCGGCTGGCGCCAAAGCGTCACAGACCCGCGGGTGGATATGCCTCCTTGGGATAGTCTTTTTATAACAATGACATAACTGGCGTATCATCATGATACACCGGCGCAGGAGCCCGCCGTCAGCCCGTGCGGGCCTTGCGGTACGAGTCCTTGAGCACGATCCGGTCGCCGGCGAAGGTCAGCAGGTCGCAGCCGTCCACCTCGACCGCCCGCCCGTCGCGGTCCCGGCCGGTGAAGCGCCAGCGCGACACCCCGAGCTCCCCGGCCACGCTGTGCCGCGCCCCTGTCCAGGCCGTCTCGGGAAACGCCTCGAACACCGCCGCATAGGCCGCGCGCACCGCCTCCCGCCCG
>CAYTMB010000200.1:0-4899 GCA_964438465.1 uncultured Rhodovulum sp.
CGCCGGATCCGGCCTTCGATCCGCGCCGCCCCGATCCCGCGACCTCGAACGCGCCTTACCGGATCTACAACATCGGCAACGGTGCGCCGGTACCGCTCCTCGACTTCATCGCCGCGCTTGAGCGCGCGCTCGGCCGGCCGGCGATCCGCGAGGTCCTGCCGCTCCAGCCGGGCGATGTCCCCGACACCTGGGCCGACACCGCCCGCCTCGAGGCGGCGACCGGCTGGCGGCCGGGAACGCCCGTCGAGGAAGGCGTCCGCCGCTTCGTGGAGTGGTTCGTCGCGTGGCAGAGCTCGTACCAAGGAGCGTGATCTGAACCCCCCGGGGCGAGCCTTGCCTGCGCGAGAGCCCCTCCCTCTCTCGGACCCCTTTATCCGAATCTCACGCCAGGATTCCTGCGGCGCGCCCGCTTGGCTGGGCTCCAGATCGGATCGATGAGACCACAAGCGACGAGCTCAGCGGGCTCATGGTAGTACCGAGAGCCCGGATAAGAAAGGGTGAGCCCGGGATCCGAGGCGAGCACCCGCATATAGTGTTTGTACTCGGCGCTGCCGTTGAAGTACTGCTCGTTCTCGATCGCGTCGGCGATCTTGGCGCGAAACTCTTCGTTGAACTTGAAATGCAGGATCCCGACGAGGCAGGGGGACGCGAAGTTCGCCGCATACGGGTGCAGGTGGTGGGGATTGTCGAAGATCTCTCCAGCCTGCAGGTGGAAGAGCGGATACTTAGTGAGTTCGGGCGCGATACCGTCGCGCCAGAATTGGCGCCAACGCGGGCCGCCTTGGCGCGAGATCCGCTGCTTGCAGAGCGTCTCCCGGTAGGAATCGCTGTCGAAGAGCGGGAAGGCCTCGACGAGAGGTCCGGCCCGATGGCCCGTACCGAGCACAGGGCCGGACGCATACATGTCGACGAGCATGCCTCGCACCCGGCGCAGGCCAAGCCTGGTGGCGTGGGCGATCAGCCCGCGCAGGCCCTGCGTCTCGCAGCCGTCGAAGACGAGATGCTCGTCGGCATCGGCGTAGGTATACCAGCGGTCGTGGCCGTAGTCGGCCATCGCGCGGTTGATCCAGCCCTGCTTGAGGGGCGGCAGGAACCGGCGGCGCACCAAATGCAGATCGACGTCCGGTTCCGCCGCGAGACGTTCCACCGTGCCGTCGGTCGAGCCGTTATCGAGGATGATGAAGCGGTCGACGCCGATCCGGCGGTGATGATCGAGGAAATCGCCGAGGATCGCCCCCTCGTTGCGGACCACGCTGACGAGGAGCGTCTCGTCAGCGGCGGGGAGCCGCACCCGGCGGATCGGCTCGAGGCGGACCGACGCGGCCTCCTCCGCGACTTCCCGGACGAACCGGGGCCGGACGCGTGGGGAGGATGCGGACCTCCCGGGGGGCGGGGCAATGGTGGACAAGCGCTGGACCTTTTTCGACGGCTTGGGTGCGCTCGATAGCACGGCGCGGGCCACGCCGGGAGCCCGCCCCGATACGACCTTCCAGGGCCTGCCTGGGACGTGTCGGAAGAGACACGCTCGAAGGGCCCGCGGCAGGGTCGGCACAGCGAGCGAGAGCCCGGTCGCGAGACAGGCCGTCCGCTCGGAATGAACGGCGGGCTTTTTCCGATGGCCTTAGTGATTCGACGCGCCTAGAATGGGGAAATCCGTCCGACACAAGTCGGGCCGTGAGAAGCATCCGAAGGAACGCAGCCGAATGCCTCCGTCGTTGGCGAAGCTTCCCCTGTCCGACAATGCAAGTTCAGAAGAGAGCGCGCCGAGAGAAACATCCGAACCGACAGCCAAGGAGTACGTCGCATCAGCCAACGCACTGATGGCGCGCGGTGACATGGTATCTACGCGCGCAGTCCTCGAAGAGGTCATGAAATCACACCACCGCAATTCTCTCGTCATGAGGGCGCTGGGTGAACTAGAATATCGAGTCGGAAATTATGCGGCAGCGGCAAAGCAGTGGCGGCGCTTGCTCACCAAGAAAAAGAGCAATGCGTCTGCCAGGATATACGGCCGACTTGCGGCATCTCTGCGCAAGACGGGGAAACTCGACGAGGCGCGTGACATAATTTCCGGTGGGTTGCTCGCGCATCCGGACAGTCGGGAGATTACGCTTGAGAAGGAGACAATCGACCACCTTATCCTGGAGCGAGACGGAACGGCGGCTGCCGAAGCCCCCCGGGTCGGAGCGCATCCATACAAGTTCAGGCCCGACCGGAACTTCTGGTCGCGATCCGTCAGTGATCGAAACCCCCTCGAGATCGATACCTGGTATCGCAAGAAGTTCAGTCTCACGGGTCAGGCAATTGCGTGTGCAGGTAGCTGTTTTGCCCAACATCTCGGCAAGCGGCTGAAGGTCAGCGGGTTCGACTACATGGATGTCGAGCCCGCCCCCGGCTTCCTCCGCCCTGGAAGTCATGCCGATTTTGGTTATGGCCTGTACTCCGCCCGCTATGGAAACATCTACACCACGCGTCAACTTCGGCAGTTGATGGAGCGCGCCAGAGGGAGTTTCAAGCCGGGCGAAACGGCTTGGGCCTACAAGGGAGGCGTCGTCGATCCTTTCCGGCCGACGATCGAGCCCGAGCCTTTCGCCGACGAGGGCGAGTTGCTCGCCGCCCAGGTAGACCATCTCGCAGCCGTGGTGGAGATGTTCGAGAAGCTGGACGTGTTCGTGTTCACGCTCGGACTGACGGAGTGCTGGATCAGTCGCGAGGACGGGGCTGCCTATCCGGTCGCGCCGGGAGTGTCCGGCGGAGTCTTCGACCCTGACAAGCATCGATTGCTGAATCTGACGTATGTCGATGTGCGGAACGACCTGCTGGAATTCGTCCGGTTGGTCGGAGCGGTCAATCCTCGCCTGAAGATGTTGATGACCGTATCGCCGGTGCCCCTCGTGGCGACGGCCACCGACAGCAATGTCGTCGTGGCGACCACCTACTCCAAGTCGGTCCTCAGGGCGGTGGCCGGCGATATCGCCACCGAGAATGATTGGGCCGACTATTTTCCGTCGTTCGAGATCATCAGCTCTCACGTGATGCGCGGCCAGTTCTTCAACCCGGATCTGAGGACGGTCTCCGAATTTGGGGTGGATCACGTCATGCGTCAATTCTTCGCCGAGCATAAGCCAATCGGTACAAAGCAAGGGAAAGCGACTCCGGAGGTTCACCAGGACATCGTGTGCGACGAAGAGCTGATCGAGGCGTTCGGCGCATGAGGGTATTGATCACCGGCGGCTCGCACATCGGAGCTCTGTACCGGGCATTGAAGGCGGGGACTGTCGATGTTCCGGCGCCCCTGGAGATTTCCATTCGCCCCCTCGGTGGTGGAGTGACTGTCGCTGGCGAGTTTTTCCAGGCGACCCCCTCCGCCATCGTGGTGACGGAAGAGCGTTTCCAGAAGCATATCAGAAGGATCCCGCCGACGGACTTCGAATGCGAGAAGGTCGGTTTCTGCACTGCGCTGTACAGTCGGCCGGTATGGATGGGGCGTGACTGGGCCCGCTACGCGCCGCACGGGGTTTTGAACGGCCGGAAGACGGTTTCTCGCGGGATGCTTACCCGGCTTGTCCTGGATGACCTCCGGCATGTCCTCAAGTTTCTGGATGCCGCGAGGACGCTGGGCATCGAGCCGTTCGTCGTGGACTGCCCCCGACCCTTCGAACACAATCCGGAAGTCTCTCGCGCCGGTCGAAAGGTCATTCTGGCGATCGATGCGCATTATCGTGCGGTGGCGACGCAAGAATTGCAGCGCCGGGCGATACCCATAGTGGCCGCGCCGGCCAGAACCTATGATTCCGAGGGGTTCTCTCTTCCCGAGTTTGCCCACGACAAGGAAGGCGACAAGACTCACGCGAACGCCGCATTCGGCGCGCTCATGATGCAGCAAGTCGTGAACTTCTTGTCGGCAGCGCCGGAGGCTAGGACCGCCTAGGGCCTGATTCATTTCGAGTTCAGGAAGGTAGCGGCGGCATAGATCATCGCGGCGAAGCTGGCGTCGGTCTTGCACGCCCGCACACACTACACGACTCTGGGTTTTCCGGCCTTCACTGAGGCGATGACGAACCATGGCTCTGCTGCGGCTGCGGGGTCGTGACGGAGGAGACTTCGGAGCTGATCGAAGCCGATGCGGAACCAGGACTTGGCGAGGTATCCATGAGCCTTTCGGGCCGGGGCGTTGCGTCCGAGGAGGATCGCGGCGGTTCTGGCGGCCCAGGCGATCGCCAGGGCGACGAGGCCGAGGAGCAGGTCGAGCTTGTGGGGCATGATGAGACGGGTGTCCTCGAGATTGAGGCCGCGGGTCTTGGTGTCGCCGAAGAGGCACTCGATGGCCCAGCGCTTGCGGTAGGCTGCGAGGGCGGCGCGGGCCGGGGTGTTGGAGGCGATGATGAGGAGCGCTCCGTCATCGAGACGCCTGGCGGCGAGGTTCAGCCACAGGAGGCCGCTGCCCTCGTCATTGCCCAAAGCGGCGCGGAACGCGCGGACGCCGCGGCACTTGCGCAGGAGCGAGCCGAGGGCGAGGCGGCGGCCATCCTCGGTGGTGACGACGAGCTTCTCCTTCATGCGGATGGCGAAGGGGATGTTGTTTTCGTTGAGAAACTCCATCCACTCGCGCCCGACGAACTCCCGGTCCGCAAGCAGCAGCCGCACGCTCGCCGCGCCGAAGATCGCCAGGTAGCGCCGCATCAGCAGGGTCCGCTGGCCGCTGTCGCTGGTGCCGCCCTTGTTGTCGAGCACGCTCCACAGCAGCGGCACGCGCGCCCGCCGGGTGACCGTATCCCTCCGGCGGCGGCCGTGTGACTGAGCGCGGGTGGCGAGGGTAAGAGCATCCCTTATGGCATGCTCTAATACCAGCGGGCGCTGGCGGTGACTCTTGAAGGGGATTCCCATTCGAGCGTCGGC
>CAYTMB010000201.1:0-2434 GCA_964438465.1 uncultured Rhodovulum sp.
CCGATTTGTCGACGGACAAATCGGTGAAGCGAATGCGGCGACCGCGCGCTCCAACATCCAGATCCAGGCCAGCTCCGAGGCGATCAGCCGGAGCCCGTATCACATGCCGGCGAACTTGATCGATTCGCCGCAGCCGCAGGCTTCGGTCACATTGGGGTTGTTGAAGCGGAAACCGCTTTCGAGCAGGCCGCCGGCGTAGTCGATCTCGGTGCCGAACAGGAACATCTGCGCCATCGGCGCGATCATCACCCGGGCGCCGTTCTGCTCGACCACCTCGTCGTGCGGGTGGATCTCGGAGACGTAGTCCATGGTGTATTCCATGCCGGCGCAGCCGCCCTTCTTGACGCCGATGCGCAGGCCCTGGGTGTCGCCGCGCGACATCAGCCGGGCGATCTGCGCCTCGGCGGCGGGGGTGATGGTCACGGGGGACTTGCCGGGAATGCCGAACATGCGAAGAGCGCCTCTATCCTGATCGTAGGCTCAAGGTAGTGCGGAACCCCCCGCCGCTCAAGGGGCGGCGCCGAGCGCGCGCAGCGCGGCGAGCGTGGCGTAGCCGACGGCGATGGCCCAGGCGAAGCTCGCGAGGGTGCCGATGATGACGTATTCGCTGACATGGCGGTCGGCGTCGCCGGCGAGCTCGTTGAAGCGCAGGATCGACTTCGCCGCGATCAGGAAGCCGATGCCGTCGGCCTCCCCCGCCAGCACCAGCATCAGGATCAGCAGCCGCTCGAGCTTGCCGATCATCCGGCCGCCGCGCGGCAGCGAGCTGGCCGCGGGCGTCTCGACCCCGGTCATCAGTGCGGCGACCGCGTAGCCGCCGGCCCAGACCGTGGCGATCAGGCCGGCGGCGAGCGCCATGGCTTCGGGCAGGCGCGCGAGCGCGGGGACGGCCTCGATCGCGGGGCCGGCCCAGAGTCCGGCGGCGTAGGCGCCCGGGAACAGCCCCGCCGCCAGCGCGATGACGGCGAGATGCCCGGCCTGGTCGAAGGCGAAGCCGCGGAAGCCGACGCCGCCCCAGCGCAGCTTGGCCGCGTCGAACGCGGCGTGGGTGACGGCGATCAGCCCGAGCAGGGCCGGCGCCGGGGCGAAGCCGAGCGCGACCCAGCTGGCCGCGACGACGATCGCGACATGGCCGAGCAGCACCGCCGGGCGGCGCTTCTGGCGGACCATAGCATCGGTCTGGAGCAGGAAATCCGCCAGCAGATGCGCAAGGACCAGGGCGACGGCGGTCTCGATCATCCCGCCGGCCCGGCGGCGACAACCTTGGGGGGTTGTATCCGGGAAAACAACGTCGAGAGGTTGTCGGATGCGCTCATTCCGCCGCCTCGACCGCGGCGAGGGCGCGTTGCAGCGCCCAGTCGCCGCCGGCGCTGAGCCGCTTGGCGATGGCCTGCTGGCTGACGCCGCGCCTGTCGGCGATCGCGCGCTGGGCGGCCTCGCCGGGCGCCAGCGTCTCGATCAGCGTCTCGGCCTGGCGCGCGGTCCACAGCCGCGAGATCTCGTCCGACAGCGCGAAGACCGCGGCGGTCAGCCCGGCGGCGGGCGGCGGCGCGGTCCAGGCGACGGCGAACTGCGCGGCGCGGGGCATGTCGTCGAGGCCGCGGCCGGCGATCTCGAACGCCGGGCCGCCGGCGGCGGCGAGATCGGCGGCCTCGGGCAGCAGGCCGTCGCCGAGGCCGACCGAGACCCTGGTGTCGGCGTCGCGGTCGAGCGCGCGCACATGCGCGCGCAGGAACAGCGCGGCGCGCAGCGCGCGCGGCGGGGACGGGGCGAGGCACTGCCAGCCGTCGCCGCGAAAGCGGGTGAAGGCGGCGGGCCGGGCGCCCTCCCAGGCCGACATCGCCGCGGCGCCCCGGGCGAGCGCGGCCATCACCTCGTCCAGCGTCCCGGGCGGGAGGCGCGACGAGCGGATGATGTCTCCGGTCAGGACGGCCAGCTCAATATGCGGCATCAAGGGTCCGTTCGGCGCAATGCCCGGCGAGCATGCCGTCCGGACCCGGGCGCCGCAAGCCCCGAGTGCGACAAGCCGCCACAGGCCGCGCCGGTCGGGCGCACGCAAACAGACGGGTGGGCACGCGTGCCCACTCGGTCAAGTCGATGAAATCACGCAACAATCCCGCTTCCGTCAAGGAAGTGGTGATCTTCGTGAACGCCACGCGCCTGGCCGTGGGGCGCGTCGGACGGTCGCGTCAGGACCCGGTGGCGCCCTGCGGCGGCACGATCGGCGCCTGCGCGGTCTGATCCGAGGCCTGGACATGGCCCATGCATCCGGCCGAGGCGGCGGCGGCGAAGCCCGTCACGACCAGCGCGGTCAGGGCGGCGGAAAGGAGTTTCATGCGATGCGCCTCCGTTCTGTGGGTGCGGATCGAGGATAGCACGACTGCGCCGCGCGGCGAACGCAGAAATGTCGCAGGCGCCGCGGCGCCGAGCGGGG
>CAYTMB010000201.1:2534-4893 GCA_964438465.1 uncultured Rhodovulum sp.
GGCTACATCCTGCCCCAGATGTCGATGTCGCGCACGCTGAGGCCGCCCCAGATCAGCACCGCGCAGATCGGCAGCCACAGCGCCACCGCGATCAGCGTCACCCAGAAGAACTTGCGCCGCATCCGGGGGTTGGCCGGCGCCGAGGACGGCGTGCCCGGGGCGACCTCGCCGGCCTCGCCCTGCGTGCGCAGCCCGATCGGCAGCACCACGAACAGCGTCAGGAACCAGATCACCGCGAAGAGCACGATGGCGGCGGTGATGGTCACGCCTGCTCCAGCTCGACCAGCGCGCCGGTGAAGTCCTTGGGATGCAGGAACAGCACCGGCTTGCCATGGGCGCCGATCTTCGGCTCGCCGTCGCCGAGCACGCGCGCGCCCTGCGCCCGCAGCCGGTCGCGGGCGGCGAGGATGTCCTCGACCTCGTAACAGATGTGGTGGATGCCGCCCGAGGGGTTCTTCGCGAGGAAGCCCGCGATCGGCGAGGCGTCGCCCAGGGGATGCAGCAGCTCGATCTTGGTGTTCGGCAGGTCGATGAACACCACCGTCACGCCGTGGTCGGGTTCGTCCTGCGGCGGGCGCACCTGCGCGCCCAGCGTGTCGCGGTACTGCGCGACGGCGGCGTCGAGGTCGGGGACGGCGATGGCGACATGGTTCAGGCGACCGATCATGCAGTCCTCCGTTCGGGCTCGCGCCCGATGTAGCCCGTCGCCGCGGCGGCGGCAATGCGGGCGGTCATCCCGCGGCGGCCGCCCGGACCCGGCGTCAGTCCGCGAGCTCCGCCAGCATCCGCCGCGCCTCGACCGCGCAGGGCGTGAGCTGGGCCGTGGTCTCGCCGGGATAGAACCGCCCGCGCAGCGCGGTCGGCATCGGCGCCGGGTGGAACAGCGCCACGCGCGGCCCGATGCGCGCGGTCTCGCTGGCCCAGGACCGCGCCAGCGCGTCGGCGGCGCCCTTGGTGGCGCCGTAGCTGCCGAAATAGGCGGCGCCCGCGCGCGCGTCGGCGATCTGGACGAACACCCCCGCCGGCGCCGCGGCCAGCAGCGGCGCCGTCATCACGATCAGCCGCCGCGTGCCGCGCAGGTTCACCTCGACGCTGGCGTCGAAATCCTTGGCGGTCAGCTGGCTGGTCGGGGCCAGCGGCGCGGCATGCGCGGCGGCGTGGACCACCAGGTCGAGCCGCCCCCAGCGTTCGTGGATCGCGAGGCACAGCCGCTGCATCCCGCCGTCGTCGGTGATCGACAGCGGCGCCAGCGTCGGCGTCGGCCCGCCGGCCGCCGCGATGGCGTCGGCCAGATCCTCGAGCCCGCCCACCGTGCGCGCCATGGCGATCACCTGCGCGCCGGCGGCGCCCAGCGCCACGGCGGCGGCGTAGCCGAAGCCGCGGCTCGCCCCGGTGACCAGGGCGATCGTCCCGGGACCGGGGATCACGCCGGAACCCGGATCTCGAAGCCGCGCTCGACCATGTCGGAGGGCCGCACCGGATAGTCGCCGGAAAAACAGGCGTCGCAGTACTGCGGCTGCGCCGGGTCGCGGCCGGCCTCCTTGCCGGCGGCGCGGTAGAGGCCGTCGAGCGACACGAAGCGCAAGGAGTCGACCCCGAGATGCGCGCACATCTCGTCCTCGGTCATGTTCGCGGCGATCAGCTTGTCGCGCTGCGGGGTGTCGACGCCGTAGAAGCACGGCCACATCGTCGGCGGGCTCGCGATGCGGAAATGCACCTCGCGGGCGCCGGCGTCCATCACCATCTCGCGGATCTTCATCGAGGTGGTGCCGCGCACCACCGAATCGTCCACCAGCACCACGCGCTTGCCGGCGATCACCGCGCGGTTGACGTTGAGCTTGAGCCGCACGCCCATGTTGCGGATCTGCTCGGTCGGCTCGATGAAGGTGCGGCCCATGTACTGGTTGCGGATGATGCCCATCGCATAGGGGATGCCCGACTGCTGGGAATAGCCGATGGCGGCCGGGGTGCCGCTGTCGGGCACCGGGCAGATCAGATCCGCCTCGACCGGGGCTTCGCGCGCAAGCTCGGCGCCGATGCGGCGGCGGGTCTCGTAGACCGACTGGCCGCCGATCACGCTGTCGGGGCGGGAGAAGTAGACCAGCTCGAAGATGCAGAACCGCGGCTTGACCGGCTGGAACGGGAAGAAGCTCTGGAGGCGGCCGTCCTCGATGATGACCATCTCGCCCGGCTCGATCTCGCGGACGAAGGATGCGCCGATGATGTCGAGCGCGCAGGTCTCCGAGGAGAGCACCCAGCCGTCGCCGACCCGGCCGAGCATCAAGGGGCGCACCCCGAGGGCGTCGCGCACGCCGATCAGCTTGGTGCGGGTCATCGCGACGATGGAGAAGGCGCCCTC
>CAYTMB010000202.1:0-4875 GCA_964438465.1 uncultured Rhodovulum sp.
CTTCACCCCCTTCGACCCGGTGACCAAGCGCACCGAGGCGACGGTCAAGGACGCGGGAGGAAAGGAGTTGACCGTCGCCAAGGGCGCGCCGGAGGCGATCGTCGACCTGGCGAAGCCGGCCGCCGACGTGGCGCAGAAGGTAAAGGACACCGTCGCCGCCCTCGCCGCCAAGGGCAACCGCGCCCTCGCCGTCGCCCGCTCCGACGACGCAGGCCAGACCTGGTCGCTCCTCGGCATCCTGCCGATGTTCGACCCGCCGCGCGATGACAGCAAGGCGACGATCGACGCGGTCAGGGCCAAGGGCATCGCCGTCAAGATGATCACCGGCGACGACACCGCAATCGCCATCGAGGTTGCCCGCGAGCTCGGCATGGGGACGAACATCGTCGCGGCCGCCGACGCCTTCCCGAAGGACATGGACCCCGACCACGTTCCCTCGGCCATCGTCGACGCGATCGAGAAGGCCGACGGCTACGCCCGGGTCTTCCCCGAGCACAAGTACGCCATCGTCAAGGCATTGCAGTCGCGCGGCCACCTCGTCGCCATGACCGGCGACGGCGTCAACGACGCCCCTGCCCTGAAACAGGCCGACTGCGGCACCGCCGTCTCCGGCGCCACCGACGCCGCCCGCGGCGCGGCGGCGCTGATCCTGACCGCCCCGGGCCTTTCGGTCATCAACTCGGCGATCGACGAGGCGCGCCGCATCTTCGGCCGGATCACCACCTACACCATCTACCGGGTGGCGCTGACCATCGACATCATGGTGCTGGTCGTGCTCTCCACGGTCTTTCTCGGCTTCCAGCCGCTGACGGCGATCATGATCGTCATCATGTCGCTGCTCGACGACATCCCGATCATGACCATCGCCTACGACAACACGCCGGTCAGCCCGAAGCCGATCCGCTGGAAGATGCGGCGGCTCTTGGCGCTTTCCGGCGTCCTCGGCCTCTTCTGCGTCATCCAGTCGTTCGGCCTGCTGCTGATCGGCCTCGAGGTCCTCTCCGACCCGGCGCGCTGGGGGCATTTCGGCCTCGCCGGCCACGCCGCGCTGCAGACGGTGATGTTCCTGCAGCTGGTCGCCGGCGGCCACCTGCTGCTCTTCGTGACCCGGTCCGGGGGCTGGTTCTTCCGGCCGCCCTACCCGGCGCTGCCGCTCGTCGCCGCGATCCTCGCCACCCAGGCGCTGGCGGTCCTGATGTGCGGCTTCGGCTGGCTGGTGCCGGCGATCCCGTGGAAGACCGTCGCCTGGGTGTGGGGCTACAACCTCGTCTGGCTGGTGCTGCTCGGCGGCGTCCGCGTCGGCACCGAGCGGCTCATCGACCACCGCACCTTCCGCCGCGCGCGGAGCGCCGCCATCGTCAACGCGCCGCTGCATCCGGCAGCCGGCTAGGGGGACAAGCCATGGACTACCGCAAGAAGCTCGTGGTCGCGCCCGGCTCGAAGGTCAGGCTCAAGGCGATCGACCCCGCCTTCCACGGCAGGCACGAGGACGAGAAGCGCGCCGGTGCCGAGCTCGCCAGGGAGGTCGCGCGCCTCACCGGGCTCCAGTACCGGCTCTACGCCGAGAGGAAGCACGCGCTCCTCGTGGTGCTGCAGGGCATCGACGCCGCCGGCAAGGACGGCACCGTCTGGCACGTGATGACGGCGATGAACCCGCAGGGCACCACCGTCACCGGCTTCAAGGAGCCGACGCCGGAGGAGCTCGCCCACGACTTCCTCTGGCGCGTCCACCCCCACGCGCCGGGCCGCGGCCAGGTCGCGGTGTTCAACCGCTCGCACTACGAGGACGTGCTGGTGGTTCGCGTGCACGGGCTGGTGCCGAAGGCGGTCTGGTCGAAGCGCTACGACGAGATCAACGCCTTCGAGCATTTCCTCGCCGACAACGGCACGACGATCGTCAAGTTCTTCCTGCTGATCTCGCCCGAGGAGCAGCTCGCGCGCTTCCGGGACCGCCTCGACGACCCGGCGCGCCAGTGGAAGATCAGCGACAGCGACTACAAGGAGCGGGCCTTCTGGGGCGACTACGCCAAAGCCTACGAGGCGATGCTCGAGCGCTGCTCGACCGAGCATGCGCCCTGGTACGTGATCCCGTCGAACCACAAGTGGTTCCGCAACCTGGCGGTCTCGCGCATCCTCGCCGACACGCTCGACGACCTGAAGATGAAGCTGCCGAAGCCGACCGTCGATCTCGACGCGATCCGCAAGGAATACCACGCGGCGGCCGGGAAGCCGGCGTGACGCCTTCGGCGGCCTCGGCCGGGCTCGCGAGGCGCCCGCGCGCATGGCGCTGACGCTGGCCATCTTCCTGATCGTCTACGTCGCGATGGGCGTGGGCCGGGTGCCGGGCTTCAAGGTCGACCGCACCGGGGCCGCCATCGTCGGCGCCCTGGTTCTGATCGCCGCCGGCCGGATCAGCCCGCAGGCGGCCTGGGACGCCATCGACTACCGGACGGTCGGGCTGCTCTTCGGCCTGATGGTGGTCTCCGCAGCCTTCGTCGTCTCCGGCTTCTACGGCTGGGCGGCGCATCGCGTCGCCACGCTCGCGGTCTCGCCGCCGGCCCTGCTCGCGATCCTGATCGCGGTCGCCGGTCTGCTCTCGGCGGTGCTCACCAACGACGTCGTCGTCGTCGCGATGACCCCTCTGCTCGTGGCGATCACGCTCTCGCGCGGCCTCAATCCGGTGCCCTTCCTGCTCGGCTTCTGCTTCGCGGCCAACACCGGGTCGGCCGGCACGATCATCGGCAGCCCGCAGAACATGATCGCCGCCCAGGGGCTCGGCATCTCCTTCAACGACTTCCTGAGGATCGCCGCCGTCCCGGCGCTCCTGTCGCTGCCGATCGTCTGGGCCGTCGTCGCGCTGATCTACCGCAACCGCTGGCATGCCGCCCCGGCCGGGCCCGTCGCCGCGCCGCCGCCGACCGACCACTGGGAGACCGCGAAGGCGGGGATGGTCACCCTCGGCGTCGTCCTCGCCTTCGTTTTCACCGACTGGCCGAAGGAACTCGTCGCGCTGGGCGCGGCGGCCATCCTTCTCGTCAACCGCACGATCGCTTCCTCCGACATGCTCGGGAAGGTCGACGGAAACCTGTTGCTCCTGCTGATGGGGCTCTTCATCGTCAATGCGGCGATGGCGGCGACCGGTCTGCCGCAGCATCTGCTCGCCGACCTGAAGTCCGCGGGCGTCAACCTCGAACAGCCGCTGACGCTGTTTCTGGTGATCTGCGCCCTGAGCAACGTCGTCGGCAACAACCCGGCGGTCATGCTCATGATCCCCTACCTCGGCGGCGCCGGCGATCACGACGCCCTCGGCGCCGCGCTTGCTCTCGGCACCGGCTTCTCAAGCAACATGGTGGTCTTCGGCAGCCTCGCCGGGATCATCGTCGTCGAACAGGCCAAGGCCAAGGGCGTCGCCATCTCCTTCGGCGAATTCGCCCGCGCCGGCGTTCCCGTGGCGCTTGCCTGCATTGCGATGGCGGCCGTCTGGATCGCGCTGCTCGGCACGGCCTCCAACTGAAGGTCTCAACCATGCGGGGGCGAGACGGCCGGCGTTGCGGGCGGCGCGGATTCGGGTGGCCTACCCGCTCGCGGCCCACGACGATCGCGTCAGCGATGGTCTTCCCTCTGCGATGGCGTCTGCATGATGCGGGTGGTCCCGCGACTTCGCGGCCCAGCGTTCGTTCGAAGGAACGCGCGCGATTCCAGAGGTTAACGGCGTTCTGCGGCGTATGGAAACCGTAAGGCCACCAAATCAGTCGGGATTGAATGGTTAATTCGGGCCGGTCGGCCGCGGGGGGCGGCGGATCACGACTGGAAGAGCCGGCTGTACTGGGTCTCGTGCCAGGCGCTCGCCATGGCCAGCGCCGGCGCCACGTTGCCGACCTCGTCGTCCGGCAGCGCGCGCGCGCGCCGGGCGGCGCGTTCGATCGGCTCGACGGCCGCGACCAGAATGCGCTGGCCCGCGGTCTGCCCGAGCGGGAGCAGCCGGAGGGCGGCCATCACCTGTCCCTCGACGTAGGTCCACAGCAATCCTGTCAGCGCCTGGGCCGGGGTGACGCGCCAGTGATGGGTCGCGAGCGCGAAGGCGCCGGGATAGGTGAGATCCCGCCCGCGCCAGTCGGCGCCGGCGCCCACGTCCAGCGCCACGAGCAGCCGCAGGAGGGCGGCCCCCAGCCGCCGGTCCTCGCGCTGGAACTCGCGGCTTTCGCGCGCCGCGGCGAGCCAGGCATCGACCTGCTCGAACCTTTCGCGATCCCCTTCCTCCAGCGCGGAGGCCATGCGCCAGAACAGCGCGCCATCGAGAGCCGCCACGTTCGCCTGGAGCGTGCCGAGGATCCAGTCGCGCGCGCCCGCCTCGTCCCGCACCCAACCGGCCGCGACCGCCGCCTCGAGGCCGCGCGAGTAGGAGAAGGCGCCGGTGGGCAGGCCCTGGCTGACGAGGCGCAGGAGATGCAGCGGCAGGCCGACCGGCGGCGAAGCCGGTTCGGCCGAGCCTTCAGCGTGCTCCGGCAAGCCCGGCATTCGCGCGGCGGTCCTCCGAGAGCCCCCCGTTGAAGAGGATGAAGTCGATGACGGCATCGAGGCCCTTGGCGCGCGACATGTCGGTGAAGGCGAAGGGCCGCGTTCCGCGCATGCGCGCGGCATCCGCTTCCATCACGCCGAGATCGACGTTCACGTAAGGAGCGAGATCGCTCTTGTTGATCACCAGAAAGTCCGAGCGGGTGATGCCGGGGCCGCCCTTGCGCGGGATCTCCTCGCCCTGGCAGACCGAGATCACGTAGATCGAGAGATCGGCGAGATCCGGCGAGAAGGTCGCCGCCAGATTGTCCCCGCCCGACTCGATGAAGACGATGTCCAGGTCGGGAAACCGGCGGTTCA
>CAYTMB010000203.1:0-4863 GCA_964438465.1 uncultured Rhodovulum sp.
CGGATCCTTGAAACCGCGGGACGCCGCCGGCGACGACGTCCCGGCGCAGGATCGCAAACGCCGGGCTTGTAAATCGCCGCCGGGCCGGGCTTCTGGAACCGGGGAAACGAGGGAGACATCGATGCTGGAGAACTGGATCGCCGGCCTGGGCGCGGCCCTGGCGGGGCTGGCGCTGGTGGGGCCGGCGCTGGCCTGCACGCGCGTGCTGTGGAACGACAACGACCTCGCGGTGGTGGTCTCGCGGACGATGGACTGGCCGGAATCGACCGAGCCGGTCCTCACCGTGTTTCCGCGCGGCATGGCGCGCGACGGCGGCAAGGTCGGCGGCGAGCGGATCGTCGCCGAGAACCCGGCGCTCTGGACGTCGAAATACGGCAGCATGGTGACGACGATCTACGGCGTCGGCACGGCCGACGGCTTCAACGAGAAGGGCCTCGGCGCGCATCTGCTGTTCCTGAACGCCGCCGATTTCGGGCCGCGCGATCCGGCGCTGCCGGGCGTTCACGGCGGGCTGTGGGCGCAGTACCTGCTCGACAACGCCGCGACCGTCGTGGAGGCGCTGGCGCTGCTCGAGGACGTGCAGATCGTGATGGCCGAGGCGCGCGGAACCAGGACCACCGTGCATCTCGCGCTCGAGGACGCCAGCGGCGACAGCGCCATCGTCGAATATGTGGGCGGCGAGGCGCTGGTGCACCACGGGCGCGAGTTCGCGGTGATGACGAACGATCCGCCCTATGACGAACAGCTCGCGCTGCTGGCGAAGATGGACTTCTCGCAGCCGTCGAGCGACACGCCGCTGCCCGGCAACGTCAGGCCGACCGACCGCTTTGCGCGCGCGTCCTACTACCGCTCGATGCTGCCCGAGCCGAAGAGCGAGCGCGAGGCGATCGCGGGCATCCTCGCCATTGCGCGCAACGTCTCGGTGCCGTTCGGCGCGCCGTACAAGGGCTTCGGGATCTACAACACCGAGTACCGCACGGCGATGAACCTGACCGACCTGCGCTATTTCTTCGAGCTGACCACCAGCCCGAACGTGGTCTGGGCGGATCTGACGGCCTTCGACCTGGCGCCCGGGGCGGCGGTCATGACCCTCGATCCCGACGACATCGCGCTGAGCGGGGACGTCTCGGCGCGGTTCGCGGCGGCGCCGGCGCCGTTCTGAGCCGGCGTCGCAGCGGCCGCGCGCCTCGGGGATCGGGCCCCGGGGCGATCGGCGGAGTTCGACCGACCCGCCCCTTGATATCTGGACTGCCCGGTCCAGATATGGGCGCATGTCGCATCCGGCCGCAGAACAGCATCCAGGACCCGGCCGCCCGCGCGGGTTCGACCGCGACGCGGCGCTCGACGCGGCGCTGGACCTGTTCCGGCGGCAGGGGTTCGAGGCCAGTTCGCTCGACCGGCTGACCGAGGTCATGGGCGTCAGCCGCTCGAGCTTCTACGCGGCGTTCGGCTCGAAACACGGCGTGCTGATCGCCGCGCTCGACTGCTACGCCGCCAGGGCGCGCGCGGCGCTGGCCGCGGTGGGGCCGAGCGCCTCCGCGCTCCTGTCGGCGGTCGCCGATCCCCGCGGCGGCGCGCATGGCTGCCTGCTGGTCAACTGCATCGCCGAACTCGCCCCGCACGATCCCGAGGTCGCGGCGCGCGGACGGTCGCATCTCGACCATATCGAGGCGCTGTTCGCCCGCGCGCTGGCGCCGGACGGCCCCGAAGCGGCGCGGGCGCGGGCGCGGGCGCTGACCGCCGTAGCCCTCGGGGCCCAGACCCTGCGCAGGTCCGGCCAGCCCGCCGCCCAGATCGAGGCGATGCTGGCCGCCGCCGCCCCGCTGATCGACCCGTCCTGAAACCCCGATCCGCCCTTTCCCACGCCCATTTCTGGACCGGACGGTCCGGAATTGCGCAAACATCCAGGAGACCCGCCATGACCACCGCCAAGCTCTTCACCCCGATCCGGGCCGGCGCGCTCGACCTCGGCAACCGCATCGCGATGGCGCCGCTGACGCGCAACCGCGCGCGGCCGACCGACGACACGCCCTACGCGCTGCACGCCGAATACTACGCGCAGCGCGCCAGCGCCGGGCTGATCGTCACCGAGGGCAGCCAGATCAGCCCCGAGGGCAAGGGCTACGCCTGGACGCCCGGCATCCACAGCCTGGCGCAGGTCGAGGGCTGGCGCGGCGTCACCGAGGCGGTGCACGCTAGGGGCGGCCATATCGTGCTGCAGCTGTGGCATGTCGGGCGGGTCTCGCATGTCTCGCTGCAGCCGGGCGGCCGGGCGCCGGTCGGGCCTTCGGCGATCTCCGCCGGGGGCAAGACCTTCGACGGCGCCGGCTTTGTCGAGACCTCGACGCCGCGCGCGCTCGATCTGGCCGAGATCCCGCGTGTGCTCGAGGACTTCCGCAGGGGCGCCGAGAACGCCAAGGCGGCGGGGTTCGACGGCGTCGAGATCCACGCCGCGAACGGCTACCTGATCCAGCAGTTCCTCAGCGACGCCGCCAACGTCCGCACCGACGCCTATGGCGGCTCGGTCGAGAACCGGGTGCGCCTGCTCGACGAGGTGACCGGCGTCGTCGCCGGGGTCTGGGGGGCGGACCGGGTCGGGGTGCGGCTCAGCCCGTTCTCCAACGCCAACAACGCGCCGGACAGCGATCCGATGACCACCTTCGGCGCCGCCATCGACCGGCTGAACGCCTACGGCCTCGCCTATCTGCACATGGTCGAGGGCCAGACCGGCGGCGCGCGCGACCTGCCCGCGGGCGCCTCGATCGCGGCGCTGCGGGACCGGTTCGACGGCGTCTACATGGCCAACAACGGCTACGACCGGGCGATGGCGATCGAAGCCGTGGACAGCGGGCGGGCCGACATGATCGCCTTCGGCAAGCCGTTCATCGCCAACCCCGACCTCGTCGAGCGCCTGGAGCGCGACGCGCCGCTGAATGAGCCCGACAGAGCGACCTTCTACGGCGGCGGCCGCGAGGGCTACACCGACTATCCGGCGCTGGCCGACCGGGCCGCCTGATCCGGCGGCCCCGCGCCCGCCCGGCCGAAGCGGCGGGCGGGCGCGGCGTCGCGGCCTGCGCGCCCCGGCGGCCGGAAGCAGACTCAAAGCTTCTGTCGGATAATTTCTTTGAATATCAATATGTTGTGTCTTGTCCCGCTGTGGGACGCACATTGCGCGACACACCGGAGAACAGAGGCGCCGGCTGAGCTGTCCCGCCCAGGCCCCGAGCCCGGGCAGCGGCCGACCGCCCCCCGGGCGGCCGCTTCTCGGCCGCCCGCGGTCGCGCCGCCGCCCTCTTCGCGGGCGGGCGCCGGGTTCGGGACAGCGACGGCGGAGGGCTTCGAGACAGTGTCATGCAGTCTGTGTGGGACGGTTCCGGTCAGCGCGCCCGGAAATGTTTGGACAGCTTCAGGCCCTGGCCCTGGTAGTTCGACCCGAGGCCCTGGCCGTAGAGGGTCTGCGGCCGCTCGGCCATGCGCTCGTAGACCAGCCGGCCGACGATCTGGCCGTGGTCGAGCGCAAACGGCGCCTCGTGGCAGCGCACCTCCAGCACGCCGCGCGCGCCCGAGCCGCCGGCCGCGGCATGGCCGAATCCGGGGTCGAAGAACCCGGCGTAATGCACCCGGAACTCGCCGACCATCGCGAGATAGGGGGCCATCTCGGCGGCGTAGTCGGGCGGCACATGCACCGCCTCGCGGCTGACGAGGATGTAGAACGCGCCCGGGTCGAGGATGATCCGGCCGCCGCTGGCGCGGACCTCCTCCCAGAACTCGGCGGGATCGTAGTGGCCGATGCGATCGAGGTCGATCAGCCCGGTGTGCGGCTTGGCGCGGTAGCCGACGATGCCGCCCTGCGCCGGCCGCAGGTCGACCGAGAAGCCGAGCCCGTCCGCGATATGCGCCTCGCCGTCGACCAGCCGCTCGGCGGCGTTCAGCGCGGTCAGCGCCGCATCGTCCAGCGCCGCCACGCCGCGGCGGAAGCGGATCTGGTTCAGCCGCATCCCGGGCCGCACCAGCACCGAGAACGAGCGCGGCGAGATCTCGGCGTAGAGCGGGCCGCGGTAGCCGGGCGCGATGCGGTCGAATTCGGTCCCGCGGTCGGTGATCAGCCGGGTGAACAGGTCGAGCCGGCCGGTCGAGCTCTTGGCGTTGGCGACCGCCGAGACGTCGGCGGGCAGGTCCAGCCCCTCGACCAGCGGCACGACGTAGACGCAGCCCTTCTCCAGCACCGCGCCGGGGGAGAGGTCGATCCGGTGCATCTCGAACTCCGCCAGCCGGTCGGCCAGCGCCGCCGGCCCGGGCAGGAACGAGGCGCGCACCCGGAACGCCTCGGTCCCCAGCCGCAGGTCGAGGCTGGCGGGCTGGACCTGATCGGCCTGAACGGGGGCGGCCATCGTGATCGCGCCGGCCGCGATCATGCGCGAGATCGCCTGCCCGGGGATCACCCCGGGCGGTTCGTTCAGCACATGCGGGGATTTGGTCGGGCTAGCGAGATTCGAACTCACGACCTTTCGACCCCCAGTCGAACGCGCTACCAGACTGCGCTATAGCCCGACACCGGCGCTGTATAGCCGCCCCGTCGAGCGGGGCAAGGACAAAGTGGCGCGCGGGTCAGCGCCCGGCGTCCTCCGCGGCCATCGCGGCGCGCAGCGCCTCGAGCTCGCCCACCAGCGCGCGCAGCGCCGCGCGGTCGCCCGGCGCGGGCCGCGGCTTGACCGCGGCCTCGGTCGCGGCGCCTTGCGGGGCGGCGGCGAACAGGTCGGACTGCGGCGTCGCCGCCGCCTCGGGCGGCGCCTTGCGCGCGGCAGGCCTGCGCGCGGCGGGCGGCGTCGCGGCGGCGGCCTCCGGCGCGGGCCCGGGAGCGGA
>CAYTMB010000204.1:0-4859 GCA_964438465.1 uncultured Rhodovulum sp.
AGCACGAAGACCGGCAGCAGCGCGAACTGCGAGGTGTTGCGCAGGGTCTGCACCAGCAGGTCGGTCACCTTCTCGAAGATCGCGTAGCGCCCCATCAGGAAACCGAGCGGGATCGCGACCACCACCGCGAGGCCGAAGCCGACGGCGGCGCGCTGCAGGCTGATGCCGAGATGCCCGGCGAGCTGGCCCGAGGCCGCGAGATCCCAGAGCGCGGCGAGCACGACGGACAGCGGCGGGAAGAAGATCGGGTTCATCCAGCCGGCGCGCGGCGCGATCTCCCACAGCGCGCAGAAGGCCAGCATCAGCGGCAGGCCGAGGGTGAGGCTGCTCCAGCCGGCCCCCGCGGGGCGCGCGACGAAGAAGCGCCGGCGCAGGAAGTCGAAGGCGGATGCGTCGCCGGCCGGCTTGTCGAGAACATAGGTCATCCAGGTCACGCCTCTCTCAGTGTCGCGTCGCCGCAGCGAGCGCCCAATCCTTCTGCGCCCGCTGCACCTCGTCGCGCAGCACGCCCCAGACCCGGCCGCGCAGCGCGGCGAATTCGGGGGTGTTGCGGATCTCGGGATCGCGCGGGCGGCCGAGGTCGATGTCGATGATCTCCTTGACCCTGCCCGGGCGGGCGGTCATCGCCACCACGCGGTCGGCGAGATAGACCGCCTCGTCGATCGAATGGGTGACGAAGACCACCGTGGTGTTGATCCGCTCCCAGATCCGCAGCAGCTCGGTCTGCAGGATGTCGCGGGTCTGGGCGTCGAGCGCGGCGAAGGGCTCGTCCATCAGCAGCACCTCGGGATCGACGGTCAGCGACCGGGCGATGGCGACGCGCTGCTGCATCCCGCCCGAGAGCTGGGCGGGGTAGCGGTCCTCGAAGCCGCCGAGGCCGAAGAGGTTGAGGAAGTCCCGCGCGATCCGCCGCCGCGGCCGCGCGCCGACCCCGCGGACCTCGAGCGCGTATTCGACGTTCTCGAGCGCGGTGCGCCAGGGGAACAGCGCGTATTGCTGGAAGACATAGGCCATGCGCTGGTCCGGCCGGGTGATGACCTCGCCGTCGATGCGCGCGGCGCCGCTGGTCGCGTCGGTCAGCCCGGCGATGATGTCGAGCAGCACCGACTTGCCGCTGCCGCTGGGGCCGACGAGGGTGATGAACTCGCCCTTGCGGATGCTGAGGTCCATCCCGGCGAGCACGGTGATCGCCTCGGTGCGCACGCCCTCGACCTCGACCGACTGGCCGGGTTTCAGCTGGAATGTCTTGGTGATGTTGGTCGCGACGATGCGGTCCATCGGCTGGCTCCCGGTTCCGGTGTCAGACCTGCGCGACGCGCAGGTGGTGGGTGGTGTCGAACTGCGAGCCGTTGGCGCGGCCCCTGGACCAGCCGAGGTTGCGGGCGTAATGGCCGAACAGGCCGCGCGCCTCGACGGCGGCCTCCTCGACGCCGGTCGGCCCGTCCGCCGCCTCGGCGACATAGAGCGCGTCGGTCGGGCAGTAGATCTCGCAGAGAAAGCAGGTCTGGCAGTCGTCCTGCCGGGCGATCACCGGCAGGCCCTCGTCGTCCTTGGCGAAGACATTGGCCGGGCAGACCCGGACGCAGATGTCGCAGCGGATGCAGCGGC
This sequence comes from uncultured Rhodovulum sp., assembly GCA_964438465.1. Classification (GTDB taxonomy): domain Bacteria; phylum Pseudomonadota; class Alphaproteobacteria; order Rhodobacterales; family Rhodobacteraceae; genus Amaricoccus. Next base: position 1,609 of record CAYTMB010000204.1, read on the forward strand.
TGGCGGAGACGACCTCGATCACGACGCCTGCTCCTGCAACCGCCCGGCCTCGTCGGCCACGGTCTCGACGAGGATGGCGTCGACGCCGGTCAGCGCGTAGCGGCGCACCGGGCCCTCGGCCTGCGCCGGATGGTCGGTGCGCCGGTGCATCCCGCGCGACTCGGTGCGGGCGAGCGCCGCGGTCAGCGAGAAGCGCGCGGCGGCGGCGACCGAGGCGACCTCGCGGTTGCGCAGCCGGGCGAGGCCCTCGCCGCCGAGTTCTTCGGTGAGGCGCGCCCAGACCGCGTCGAGGGTCGCGAGGCTGGTCCGCAGCGACGCGCCGCTGCGAAGGTAGTTCTTCTCCAGCGGGGCCATCTCGCCACGCACCGCCGCGACGAAGGGCGCGACGTCGAGCGCCGCGGCCCGGCCCTTCGGCCGCAGCCCGGCCTGGCCGAGCCGCGAGGAGACCCGGCGAAACCGCGGCGCCGCCGGCCGGCGGCGGGCGTAGGCGGCGGCCCCCTGCCCCGACCACCAGCCGCTGGCGATCGCCCAGGACGAGTTGACCGCGCCGCCGCCGGAGGTTGCGCCCGCGACGTCCTCGCGGCTGGCGGCGTCGCCGGCGACGTAGAGGCCGGGCAGCCCGGTTCCGCAGTCGTGGGTGGCGACGCGGATGCCGCCGGTGCCGCGCACGGTGCCCTCGGGCTTCAGCTCGACGCGGAACAGTTCGGTGAACGGATCGACGCCGCGGCGGTCGTGGGGCTGCATCACATTGGGCTGGCCGGCGCGCAGCCAGGCCTGCAGCGCGCCCTCGGCGAGGTCGAGCCGGGCGTAGACCGGGCCGGCGATCAGCGCGCGGACGAGATCCTTCTCGGAGCCGGGGCCGATGCCGTTGACCAGCGGCTCGCCCCCGGCGTCGCGCAGCGCCGCGCCGGTCTCGTCGTAAAACGACGCCCAGCGGAACGGCAGGCCCTTGTTCAGCGTGCTGCCCCAGGGCGCGAGGGTATATTTGCCGGTGAACTCCATGCCCGAGAGGCTCGCCCCGGCCTCGGCCGCCATCAGCAGGCCGTCGCCGGTCAGCCCGGCCGCGCCCATGGTGCGCTCGAAGAAGGCGCAGCCGCCGGTGGCGAGCACCACGGCGCCCGCGGTCACCCGCCAGTCCTCGCCGCCCGGGCGGACGAGGCCGGCGGCGCCGGTGACGGTGTCGCCGTCCGACAGCAGTTCGAGCGCGGGATGGTGGTCGAGCACCTTCACGCCGGCCTTGAGCACCCGCGCGCGCATGAAGCGCATGTAGTCGGGACCGCGCAGGTTGGCGATGTAGAGCTCGCCCTGCTCGTCGCGCGGAAACGGATAGCCCCAGTCGACCAGCTTCAGCAGGCCGCGGTAGGACTGGTCGACGGTGCGCAGCATCCAGCGCTGGTCGCCGACGCCGATCGTGCGGCGCCAGCGCCGCTCGACCACCTGCGGGCGGTCCTCGCCGGGCGCGACGCACCAGGTCCCGGTGTTGGACGGGGCGGTGGCGCCGCTGGTGCCGAGCCAGCCCTTGTCGGCGAGGACCACCCGCGCGCCGGCCTCGGAGGCCGCCATCGCCGCCCAGGCGCCGGCCGGGCCGCCGCCGATGACGAGAACGTCGGCCTGATGGTCGCGCGGCCGCTCCGCCGGAGTCGGGGGACTCGTCGTCATGTCGCCTACCCTGTCAAAAACTGAAGCCGGAAGGCCCGGGCCGCGGACGGCCCGGGGCGCGCGGCGTTACTCGGCGGCGACGGTCCGCCGGGCGTCTTCCGCGTCGCGCCACTTGATGTTGCAGCCGACCGACGGGGTCTGCCGCGCGATCGGGCCGGAGCCGGCGAAGAGCGCGTCGACCGCGAGCTGCAGGTCCTCGCCCGTCGGGGTCACGTTGTTGCCCGGCCGGAAGCCGTCGAACTGGCCGTGATAGACGAGCCGGCGGTCGGCCCCGAACAGGAACAGATCGGGCGTGCAGGCCGCGTCATAGGCGCGGGCGACGCTCTGGTCGGCGTCCTTCAGGTAGGGGAAATCGTAGCCGTAGGTCGCGGCCTCGGCGGCGACGCGCTCGGAGGTCTCCTCGGGATGCGCCTCCGCGTCGTTCGCGTTGATCGCGATCACCTGCAGGCCGCGCGCGGCGTTGCGGCGGGCGAATTCGGCGAACGCCGGCCGGATGCCGACGACGAACGGGCAGCGGTTCGAGATGAAGGCCACCAGCAGCGCCGGCTTTTCCGCGTAGTCCGAGAGCGCATGCAGCCGCCCTTCCCCGTCGGGAAGCTGGAAATCCGGCGCCCTGACCCCCAGGGCTATCGCGTTCGATTCTGTCTTCGGCATCGTCTGTCTCCCGATGAGTCCCGTGTCTCGCGAAAGCGGCGTCCGGCTAAACTCGACTCCGCCGATAGAGATTACGCAGATTCAGCAGGAGCGGTAAAGAGTTGAGAAATCTCACCTGTTCCACGAAACGAAACGCCGGTTCCGGATCTTTCCGGCCGGGGAGGTCATTTGTCCTGCTCGAAGCGAAACCGCTCTCCGGCGCCGGCCGAAGCAGGCCATGCAGGCGCGTTCGCGCCGACAGTGATTCGAGCGGGCGCCGCAAGTCGCCCAGACGTCCGCCGGGTAACGCCAACGGCCCGGGCGCTCGACTCGCGCCGAAGCCTTCCTGAATCCTAAAAAGTGGCAAGCCGGTTTCCAGCCACTTTCCAGCCGGATTCCAGCCGCCGAAAATGACGCCTTTTCAGACGCTTGCCCTGCACCCGCCCAAGCCGGTGGTTTTCGCGCCATTTCACCCCGAACCCCGGGCCGTCGGTCACGGACGACGAGGTCGAGGCCGGGTCGCCGTCGTGAGTCTATCGGGCTCCCGAAGCGTGCCGATCCACAGCCTGTGCGGTCGGGGACGGGTTGAGGGCGGGAAGGACGCCTCCGCCCGTATCGCGCTTCCGGGACCCGAGCGCCCTCCGCCGATCCTGCAATGCCGCCAGTAGCGCGCGACGTTCGGCCGCCAGGCTCGCGCCGGAACCGCCTGCCGAACCGTAGGCTGACCGCTCGAGGGCGAGCAGCGCCGCCTCGATGTCCGGCCCCAGCGCCGGATCGTCCGGCGAGACGCGCCGCATCCAGTCACGAACACTCGCGCGAAGGGCCCCCGTCGGGCCGGTTCGCACCGTCCGCCGGAGGCGGCGATAGACCTCGCGCTCGCTCGGCGGGCGCGGGCTCCCCCTCCCTGCCCGCCACCGCCGGAGCAGGACGCTCGCAGCGACCGCCGCGAGGACGGCGAG
>CAYTMB010000205.1:0-4843 GCA_964438465.1 uncultured Rhodovulum sp.
GTCGCCACCCTCGCGGACCGCATCCAGGCGGTCTATCCGGGCGTCGAGCAGATCCGCCGCGCGCCGTCGGGACGGATTACCGCCTACTGGTTCGATCAGGGCGCGCCCGGCGCCGCTGTCATCGATCCCGCCACGGGCCAGGACATCGCATCGGCCGACCCCAATCCGGTCGAACGCTGGCTGACCAATCTGCATCGCTCGCTGTTCTTGGGGGACGGCGGGCGCATCGCCATGGCGGCGGGGGCGGCGGCGATGCTGGTCCTGTCGCTGTCCGGCGCGGCGCTGGTCGCACGGCGGGCTGGCGGCTGGCGGCACTGGTTCGGGCCCCTGCGCGGACCGCTCGCGGGTCGGCTTCACGTTGAGATCGCCCGGATCGCGGTGATCGGCCTTGTCCTGTCGTCCACCACTGCCCTGTGGATGACGGCCTCCACCTTCGATCTGCTCCCCGATGGCGGCGCCACGCCCGCCTTCCCGGCCGAGGTGAGCGGCGAGACGGGTATCGCATTCGATCAGACGGTCGCTCTGAGGAAGACGCCCGTCGCCGAGCTGCGCGAGCTGAGCTTTCCCTATCCCGATGACGCAACGGACGTCTTCACGCTGAAGACCGACCGGGGAACGGGGTACCTCGACCAAGGCACCGGCGCACTGCTGGGCTGGGCCGACCTCACCGGGTGGGACCGCGTCTCGGAAACTATCTACATGCTGCACACCGGACAGGGCGCCGTTACGCTCGGTCTTGTGCTGGGGCTCATGGCCCTTGGCGTCCCTGCGATGGGCGCAACCGGCGTCCTGGTTTGGCTCGCCGGACGGCGCGGGCGGCCACGCATTCGCGGCAACCAGCCGGCGGGGCACGCCGAGACAATCCTGCTTGTCGGCAGCGAAGGCGGCAGCGCATGGGGCTTCGCCGCGACGCTGCACGCCGCGCTGTCGGATGCGGGGCATAGTGTCCATGTCGGCCCCATGTCGGGCTTCGCGCCGCACCGCTACGGCCGTGCCGAGCGGATCATCCTGCTGGCCGCGACCTATGGCGACGGTGCGGCGCCTTCCTCGGCCAAGGGTTTCCTCGAACGGCTGAACGCCGCCGAGCGCGCTCCCGACGCGCCGCTGGCCGTGCTCGGCTTCGGCGACCGCGGCTTTCCGGCCTACTGCGCCTTTGCCAAGGCTGTCTCCGAGGCGGCCGAAGCGAAGGGGTGGCCCGAACTCATCCCCCTCGACACGGTCGACCGCCAGTCGCCGCAGGACTTCGCGCGCTGGGGCCGTGCACTCGGCCAGGCGGTTGGGATCGACCTCGAACTGTCGCATCAGCCCGTTCTTCCGGTGACGGAGACGCTGACCCTTGTCTCACGCCGAGACTATGGCGCCGAAGTGCAGGCCCCGACCGCGATCCTGCGTTTTGGTCTGCCGTGCACAACGCTCTGGCAACAGCTGACCGGGGGCGGGTTCTCTCGGTTCGTGGCTGGCGACCTGATCGGCGTCTTTCCCGAGGGCAGCTCCGTCCCTCGCCTTTACTCGCTCGCCTCCGCGCGCCGCGACGGGTTCATTGAGATCGTGGTGAAGAAGCATCCCGGCGGCCTCTGCTCGGGGCAGCTCACGGTGCTGGAACCGGGCGACACAGTGACCGCCTTCCTGCGCCGCAATCCTGGGTTCCGTCCCGGTCGAAGCCGCGCGCCGCTGATCCTGATCGGCGCGGGAACCGGGATCGGACCGCTTGCGGGCTTCGTGCGCAGAAACGCGCGCCAGCGGCCCGTCCACCTGTTCTTCGGGATGCGCCACCCCGACAGCGACTTCTTCTACGGAGAGGAGATGCCAGCCTGGAAGGAGGAGCGCCGCCTGACCCGTCTGGTCACGGCTGTCTCTCGCGGGGCGCGGCCCCATTACGTGCAGGACGCTCTGCGCGGTGACGCCGCTCAGATTGCGCAGCTCATCCGCGACGGGGCCCGCGTGATGGTTTGCGGCGGACGGGACATGGCGGCGGGCGTGGCAGACGCGCTGGCCGAGATCCTTGCGCCGACCGGGCTCACGCCCGCGGTTCTGAAGGCGGAGGGGCGGTATGTCGAAGATGTCTACTGATCTGGCGCGCTTCGCCCTGAACGGCCCGACCATGGGCACGCGCTGGTCGGCGTTGTTCTTCGCGCCCAATGGCTTCGACCCCGCGACTGTCCGCGCTGCGCTGCAGGCTGCCATCGACGAAGTGGATGCACAGATGTCCACCTGGAAGCCCGACAGCGACCTGATGCGCCTCAACGCGGCGCCGGTGGGCGCTTGGGTAGCGGCGCCGGTGCGCCTGAGGGAAGTTCTGCGCCTCGGTCTGGAGATCGGGCGCGCCTCGGGCGGCGCCTTCGACATCGGCATGGGCGATGCGGTGACGGCTTGGGGCTTCGGGCCGGAGGCCGCCGCGGCCCACCATATCCGCAGCGCGATGGCCGCGCCGCGCAGACCGACGCATGAGGTGCTGGAGATCGGAGAGGGTCGGGTGCGCAAGTCTGTCCCCCTTGCGCTCGATTTGAACGGGATCGCAAAGGGATACGGGGTGGACCGGCTGGCTGAGACACTGCTCGAGCACGGGATCGAGGATGCCCTTGTCGGGATCGATGGCGAGATGCGTGCGCTCGGGCTCCGGCCGGACCGGGAACCATGGACGATTGCCGTGGAGGCTCCGGACCCGGAGCGCCGCGCGCCCCATTCCGTCCTCGCGCTTCAGGACGCCGCCGTGGCGACCTCGGGCGACTACCGCCACTGGGTCGAGGTGCAGGGCCGCCGCCTGTCGCACACCATGGACCCGGGCCGTGGTGCGCCCGTGCTCGCCTCGCCGGCATCGGTGAGCGTCGTCGCGCGGACCTGCGCGGAGGCCGATGCCTGGGCGACTGCACTCATGGTGCTCGGCGAGGACGAGGGCGGACTGCTGGCTAGACGGCTCGGTCTCGACGCACTCTTCCTGCTCCGCTCGGATGGAGAAGGAGTTCGGGCTGGGGGTGCGGGACGCCTGTTCTCCCAGCTACCAATGGCCGCGCCCTCGAAATCTGGACTGGTGAAAGCTGCAAGTGGTGCATGAGGCCGCTTAAGTCCCGCGGGCGCCAAGCCTCACCCTTCAAACGCCCTTTCATGCGGAAAATCGCCTTCCTGCAGGTATGCTTCTTCCGTCGGCGATGAGCGGCGGCAGAGAACTTCGTTGCGATGAGGATGGCGGCCGAAAGCCGCAATCACCTGCTTCACGTCACGTGCCTGCCTTGCCAGCAATCGGTAAATCGGCTGCAGCTGCGCCGGGGCTTCTGCGGCGATCTCCTCGCGAAGTCGGATGAGGATATCAAGGCGCTCGAGGTGATCGGGTCCCTCGCAATGGCCGAGCGGCAAACCATGGACGACCTTGAACCATGGTGTAGGCAGCGCGGCGTAGTGGCCGTTCGACAATCCCTCCATCACCAGCGCCAGCGCCGCGGGATCCTGCGCGAAGGCCTTGGAGCTGCCCCGCCAGACCGAGCGCGAGAACTGATCGAGCACGATGATGAGCGCGAGCCTGCCTGCGGGATCGGAGGCCCAATGGTCGAGATTTCCTGCGGCCCCTTCTGCAGTGAGTTCCGAGAAAAGGGCCGTGATTTCGCTGTCCGCGCCGCCGCGCATTCTCCAGTACCAGTGATCTCTATGGGTGTTCGCGTCGATCTGGAATGAGCGACCCTCGGGAAACCAGAATTCGAGAACCTCGCGCCATGCGTGATCGTCATTTCCCTCGTTCATTCCTATACCTCCATAAAACTCGCTTACGATTGCTCCAGATAACCATATCGCTGTCAGCCATCGCGCGGACGCGAAAAGCCCCCGCGCGTCGGCGCGGGGGCTCCTGGTGATGAACAGGCGCTCACATCCTGGTGGCGGCTGCGGGCGCGACGGCGGTCCGCCCCCGGTCTCCGCGAGCGGCAGTGGCCGGCTTCGGCGCTCCGGGCACCCGGAGAAGCCGCATGCCGTTGGCGATGACGATCAGCACCGAAAGCTGGTGCACCAGCATTCCGCCCGCCATATGGATGTCGCCCGAAAACACCCCGGCCAGCAGCCCCGCCACCGTCACCAGCGCGATCACCAAGTTCTGGCGCATGTTGCGCAGCGTCGCGCGCGAGATCGCCATGGCCTCGGGGATCTTGCCCAGATCGTCCTTGAGCAGCGCGATATCGGCGGTCTCGATGGCGACATCGCTGCCGGCGGCCCCCATGGCGATGCTGGTATCCGCCGCCGCAAGAGCAGGAGCGTCGTTGATGCCGTCGCCGACCATGGCGACATGGGCGCCGCCGGCCTGCATCTGGCGGATCAGCTCGAGCTTGTCCTCGGGCATCAGCCCGGCGTGGACCTCGGTGATGCCGACCTCGCGGGCAATGGCCTCAGCCGCGCCATGCTGATCGCCGGTGAGCATCACCACGCGGCGGATGCCGATGTCACGCAGACGGGCGATGGCCTCTTTCGCGCCCTCGCGGGCCGTGTCGGACATGCCGAGGAGGCCGATCAGCTTGCCGTCTGCCGCGACCAGGATCGGCGTCTGCCCGGCCTTTAGCAGCCGGTCCAACCCGGCTTCGCCTTCCGTGCCCAGCGGAATGCCGAGCTTGTCCATCAGGCGGCGGTTGCCTGCGGCGACCTCGCGCCCCTCGATGCGGGCGCTGATGCCCATGCCGGCGTGTTCATCGAGCGATTCAGGCGTGGGCAGCGGACCCTGCTTGCGGCCGGCCTCGACGATGGGGCGGCCGAGTGGGTGGTCCGATCCGGCCTCGGCGGTGGCGGCGAGGCGCAGCAGGTCTTCCTCGGCCGTGCCGTCAAGCGCGATCACGGTGGCCAGACGCGGCTTGCCTTCGGTCAGCGTGCC
>CAYTMB010000206.1:0-4833 GCA_964438465.1 uncultured Rhodovulum sp.
CGGCTGGAAACCGGCTTGCCACTTTTTCAGGATTCGGGAAGGCTTCGGCGCGAGTCGGACGCCCGGGCCGTCGGCATTGCATGGGGCAAGCCGCAGGGCCTCCGGCCGCCCCGGGGCTCAGGGAAGGGTCTCGCGCGAGCTCAGGGCGCCGACGACGAAGGCGAGATCGGTGGCGCCGACCAGCGCGGCCGCATGCGCCTCGGCCTGGGCCTGGCGGGCGTCGAGCAGGCCGCTGTCGGCCGCCGTCGCCGCCGTCACCGTGCCCACGCCGCTCTGATAGGCGCCGAGCGCCGCGTCATAGGTGACGCGCGCGGCCTCGGCGAGGGCGCCGGCGGCGCGATAGGTCTCGAGCGCGGTCTGGAGCGCGTTCCGGGCGACGACCACCTCGGTCACGGTGGCGGTCTGCACCCGCTGGAAATCCGCCGCGGCGGCGTCGGCGCGCGACTGCGCCTGGCGGATGTTGGCCTGGCGCAGTCCCGCCTCGTAGAGCGGCACCGTCGCGCCCACCAGCAGGCCGGTGCCCGAACCCTGCTGGCCGATGGTCGGAAGCCCGCTCACGTCGAAATTCCCCGAGCCCCAGGCCTTGTTGGCGCCGACGAACACCTTCGGCAGGTAGTCCGCCTGCGCCGCCTTCACCCCCGACTTGCTCGCCCGCAGCGCGGCGTAGCTCGCCGCCACGTCCGGCCGCTGCGACAGCGCGAGCCGGATCATCTCGTCGAGCGGCGCCGCGGCGGGCGCGGGCAGCGGACGGCGGGTCGCCGCGGCGGCGTCGATCTTCAGCGGCGCGTAGACCCCCACCGCGGCGAGCAGGACCTGGTAGGCGTCGCGCTCCTGGCCCTGGGCCTCGACCCGGCGCAGCTCCGATTGCGCCACCTGCTGGCGGGCCTGAGCGAGCTCGACCGTGGTGCCGATCCCGCCGGCCAGATTCGCCTCGGCCGCATCGCGGATGGCGGTGCTGTTGGCGTAGGCCGCCGCGGCGAACTCGCGGCTCTGCACCGAGGCGCCGTAGAGGTAGTAGGCCTGCGCGACGTCGAAGATCAGCTGCTGATGCGCGCCGTTGAACAGCACGTTGGCCGCGAAGGCGCCCTGCCTGGCCGCCTCGGCCACGGCGCGGCGCTGGCCGAAGTCGAACAGCAGCCATTGCAGCGCGAGGATCTGGGAGGCGCCCTCGGAGGTGGTCTCGAAGCTCGAGACGTCGCCGACGCGCTGGGGCAGGGGGTTGTTCGTCTGCTGCCGGCCGCCGACGACGCTGGCGGTGATGACCGGCAGATAGGTCGCCTCGACCATGCCGACCGAGAGCGCCGCCTGCCGGGCCTGCTGCCAGGCGACGCGGGTCGCGGGATTGGTCCGCTGGGCGAGGTCGATCAGCTCGGGCAGGCGGTAGGTCCGGTCGAGATCGACCCCCGGCGCCTTGGTCAGGGCAGCGCGTCCGGAATCGGCCGGAACGCCGAAGCTCGGCGCGCCGGCGGGCGCATCGGGGGGCGCTTTCCGCTCCAGGCTCCAGAAGCCGGTCTTGTCGGCCTTCGGCGTCCAGGGCCGGTCGGCCGCGGGCGCGGCCATGTTCTCCGCGTTCGACGCGCAGCCGGCAAGCGCCAGCGCGCAGAGCCAGGCGAGCGGTATCCGAGAAATCCGGGTCGGCGAGGTCATCCGGCGAAGGCTCCTTGCAGGCGGTCGAGACGGCGCTCGAAAGGATCGTCGGCGGCCGCCGTCAGGGGGCCGCCGGCGGCGGGGTCGAGAATCTGCGCCGAAAGACGGTCGAGCCGCGCGGCGGCGGCGGAGAGATCGCCCGCGCCGAGCCAGATCTCGCGGTTGAGCGCCTCGATCTCGACCGCCGCCGCGCGCAGGGCGGCCTCGCGCGCCGGGCCGGGACGCACGCTCGCGGGGTCGAAGGGGAGCAGGCGCAGCGCCTCGGCGGTCTCGCCCGCCAGCGCCTCGACCGCGGCCGCCAGCGGAACCGCGCCGAACCGGCGCTCGGGCGCGACGCGGGCGAGGCGCGCGAGGGCCGCCAGCGCGTCGGCGAGTTGGCTGCGGACCGCGCCCTCGATCGACGCGACCCAGACCCGGGTGAAGATGAGATAGACGACGACATTGCCGAGCAGGATGCCGAAGATCCGGCCCCGGGCGGTGTCGAGGTCGAGGCTGGGGCCGAAGCCCTGGAGCACGATCAGCAGGAAGGCGAGCGCCACCTGGACGCCGGCGTAGGAGATGCGTTCGGACCCGGTGGAGACCCAGGCGCCGACCAGGCAGCCGGCGAAGACCAGCGCCATCAGCGCGCCGACCCCGTCGACATGCGGGATCACGAAGAAGATCGCCGCCACCCCCAGCACCGATCCGACCAGGCAGCCGCCGATGCGCAGCGCGAGCTTGTGCACGGTCTCGCCCGTGGTCCCGAGGGCCGCGACATAGCAGGTGATCATCGCGGTGTGGATGCCCTGCCAGTCGATCGCGGTATAGATGAGAAAGCACAGGATCGCCGCCGCCGTGGTCTTGAGCGCGAAGCGGGGATAGGCGGGGTTGGTCAGCGCGTCGGGGGCGAAGAAGGGGATCTTGGGCGCGGGCGTGACCGGGGCCTCGGGCGCGCCGGCGATCACCGCGAGCGCCGCCAAGGCGGCGCGCTCGGCGGGGGTCGCGCCGTCGTCCGGGGCAGGGGGCGCTGGCGGCGCCTCGCCCGCCGCCAGCGCCGCCTCCGCCGCCCGGATCGCCGCCGCGAGATCCGCCCGCCGCCCGGGGGCGAGATCGGCGGGCAGGGCGGAGACCGCGAGCATCAGCGCGAAGGAGGCGCGCACGTCCCGCGCGATCTGCCGCGCCGGGGCCTGCGGGACGAGGTTCAGGAGCCGCACCGACAGCGCCTGCTGGTCGAAGGCGGCGTTGCCTTCGCGCAGGAGTTCGCGCAGCGCCACCGGCTCCGGCTCGGGTTCCGCGCCGTCGAGCGCTTCGGCGGCGGTGGCCAGCCGGGCGCGGAGCTTGTCGCGCAGCAGACCGACCGGCGAGAAGCCGAGCGCCAGGTTGAACACGACCATCAGCGCCATCGGCAGCGCCGCCATCGCCCAGGCCTCGCGCAGGGCGAAGGTCGCGGCGGCGCCGAAGGGGGCCTTGACGATCAGCGTCAGCAGGAAGGCGATGACCAGGGCGACGACGCCGCCCTTCTCGCCGAGCTGGCTCGCCGCGCCGATGTAGAGGAACACGAAGGAGGCGATCGCGATCGCGATCATGATGTGCATGGTCGAGCCGATCGTCAGGTTGACGATCCAGACCAGGAAGGCGACCACCCCGATCAGCAGCACCAGAAAGCCCGCCCCGGTCCCGATGTTCACCACCGCGTCCGGCTTGGTCAGGAAGAGGATCAGGTAGCAGCTGATCGCCGCTTCGGGCACTTCGTACATCATCGCCGCCGCGCTCACGAGGGCGCAGAGCAGGGCGACGCGCCAGGTCATGGCGGCGCGGCCCGGGAAGGGCGCGAGATCGGCGAGCGACTGGCGCCACAGGCCCGGCTCCGGCGCCGGCGGCGCGGCCTCAGCAGTCACGGCCATGGCGCACGACCACGACGGCCGACGCGCCCATGCGCATCAGATCCGCGGGCGGATCCGCGAGCGCGATCCGCACCGGGAACCGCTGGACGATGCGCACCCAGTTGAGGGATTTCGCCACATAGGGCACGCCGGTGGGCAGGTTGATCAGGCCTTCGGAGACCACCCCCCAGCCGATCCCCGCGACCCGGCCCTCGATCGGCCGGGACCGGTCGGCGAGGACGTAGACAAGGGCGCAGTCGCCGACGGCGACGCGGGAAAGTTCGGTTTCGGGAAAGGTCGCGGAGGCGTACCAGGCCGCGGCGTCGATCAGGGTGAACAGCGGCTGTCCGGGGGCGACGATCTCGCCGGTCGAGACGGTCAGGCCCACCACCAGCCCGTCATGGGGCGCGCGCACCTCGGTGGCCGCGAGCTCGTGCTCGGCGATGGCCAGCGCCGCCTGCCGGGCGCCCACCAGCGCCTCGGAGGCCTGGAGGGTCGAGACCAGCGCCTCCGCCGCCTCGGCCTGACTGAGCGCCTGATCGACGCTGGTCCGGGCGTCGTCCCGGGCGGTGCGGGCGTCGTCCACCTGCTGGGCGGAGACGTAGCCCTTGGGCGCGAGCGGCAGGAGCCGGGCGAGGGTCGCCTCGGCGAGCGCGAGGTTGGCGCGCGCCCGGTCCACCTGCTGGGCGGCGATCGCCGCGTTCGAGCGCTCGGCCGAAATGGTGCGGCGCTGCGCGTCGCGGGTCGCCTCGGCGAGGCGGAGGTCGGCGGTGACCTGGGCGACCGCCAGCCGGTAGGGCTCGGGGTCGAGCGCGAAGAGCAGGTCGCCCCTGGCCACCCGCTGGTTCTCGGCGGCGTTGATGGTCACGACCCGGCCCGCGACCGTGGCGGCGACGTTCACCACGCCGGCGGCGAGGGTCGCGTCCTCGGACATCGGGCTGTTCCCGGCGCGGTCGAAGTAGAGCCAGCCGGCCGCCGCCGCCGCGAGCAGGATCGCCCCGGCCAGAATCGCGCCGCCGAGGCTGTGCTTGCGGACATAGGCGGACTGCGCCATGTCCTAGCGCCCGTAGATCGTCACCGCCGCGGCGAAGGCGACGAGCAGACCGAGGCAGACATAGACGAGCAGCCGGAGGGGAAGTCCGTCGTCGATCCCGAGACGGATGAACAGGACCCGGCCGAGCACCGCGCCGAGGACGCCGATCCCGGCGCAGATCAGCCAGGAGGGGAAATAGGCCCCGAAGAGCGGGACCGAGGGGCTCGCCGGCGCGCCGCAGCCCGCAAGCGCGACGGCCGCAAGGGCGAGCGCCGCAAGCGCGAGCCGCCG
>CAYTMB010000207.1:0-4828 GCA_964438465.1 uncultured Rhodovulum sp.
AGAGCGACGGGGAAGCCCAGCGCCCCTCGCCCTCCGCGCTCGCGCGCTCCGGGCGGGCGCTTCTCTCGAAGGGGCGCGCCCCGAGGCGATCAAACGGCGTTCGTATCAGTCGCCAGCGGCTTCGCGGACCCTGACGGATGAAACCGGCGGTGCCGATTTCTATTCAGTCCGTCCAGCCGGCGACGATCAGCGTCCGTTCTTCGTCCGGGGTCAGCGACATTCCGGCGCCGAGCCGGTCGAGCGTCGCGCTCAGTGCGTCGTCGCCGGGGCCGGCGGCCGGGACGAAGCCGTCCCCGCGGTCCCCGGGCGCCGCGAGCAGGGTCGCGACCGCGATTTCGGACGACCAGACGCCGGCCTCGTCGCGGCAGGCGACGCCCTGGGTCAGCGCAGCGTCACCGGTGTCGAGCACCTCGAATTCGCGGCAGGGCCGTCCGTCGCCGCTGAGGAAGCTCGCGACCAGGGTGATCTGCGATCCGTCCGGCGCCTCGGCGACCGAGCCGCTCGGGCTGGTCTCGAGCGCCGCGTGCAGATCCTCGTCGTCGCCGGGGAATCCCGCGACCGAGACGCCGGGATCGCGCGACGGCGCAAGCCCGGCGGCGAGGCCGACGGCGAGCGCCGCGGAGGCCGCCAGCAGGCCCCAGCCCGCCCGGCGCAGACGCAGGCGCGGGGATGCGGAGCGCGCTCCGGGGCTTGCTGTCGTCGCCCGCGGCGGCGCGGTGGCCGCCTGCGCCGGGAAGATCGTCGCGCGCAGCCGTTCGGGCAGCGCCTGGTGCAGCGGCGCGCCATAGGCGGCCGCGAGCAGCGCGTTGGTCTCCATCACGGCGTCGACATAGGCCTGGTCGCCGGGGCAGTCCGCGAGGTGGAGCACCACCCGGGCGGCCGCCTCGGGCGACAGGGCGCCGTCGACGAAGGCGTCGAGCGTCGCCGCGTCCATCTCGGTCCGGATCGTCATGCGGTTCACTGGTTCCATGCCCGTGTCCTTGCATCGGGGGCGGCCGCGAGCGGCAGCAGCTGCGCCCGGGCGCGCGACAGGCGGCTCATCACCGTGCCGATGGGAATGCCGAGCGCCTCGGCGGCCTCGCGGTAGCTGCGGCCCTCGATCGCGACCAGCGCGAGCACCAGCCGCAGGTCGTCGGGCAGCGTATCGACCGCCGCGCGCACCGCGGCGAGGGTCATGCGGTCCTCGGCCTGTCGCATCCCGAGGCCGTCGTCCGACAGCGTGACCGTCTCCGGGTCGATCTGCGTGCCGCGCACGCGGCGCCGGCGGCGGTCGTCGAGCCAGAGGTTCTGGATGATGCGGAACATCCAGCTGTCCATCCGGGTGCCCGGCTGGAAGGCCGCGGCGTTCTTCAGCGCGCGTTCGCAGGCGGCCTGCACCAGGTCGTCGCCGGCGTCGGTCGAGCCGCTGAGCGAGTAGGCGAACCGCCGGAGCCGGGGCACCAGCGCAACCAGATCGCGTTGAAAACCAGAGTCCAAGACGGCCGCCTTCATGCCGGGGTTCCTGCTACACACAACGTCCGCGTCGCGGGATTATTCCACGGTCGGCTTGATTGTGCAAAACGCTCGCCGTATGCATGTGGGCAGTGGTCAGGGGGGTGTCGTAATGCGGTGTCTTGCGCGCGTGGCGCTGGCGGTGGCGGCCCTGGCGGTGGGGTCGATTCCGGGTCATGAACGCCTGATCTCCGCGCCCGCCGCGGCGGCCGAGGCCGGACCGGGCGGCGGGGCCGCGGACCGTGCGGTCAATCGGGCCGATCGCCGCGCGATGAAATCCGCCAAGGCCGCCGCGAAATCCGACGCCGCGAAATCCGACAGGGCCGCCGCGAAATCCGCCAAGGGCGCTGCGAAATCCGCCAAGGGCGGCGAGAAATCCGGCGAGGGCGCTGCGAAATCCGGCAAGGGCGCCGGGAAATCCGGCAAGGCGGCCGGGAAATCCGACGGGGGCAAGGCCGCGTCGAAGTCCGGCGACGCCGGGCGCAACGGGGCGGCGGCGTCGCGGCGCGACAAGACCGGCGACGGCAAACGCGGCGGATCGCGCGGCGCGACGTCGCGCCCGGCGCGCGACAGCGTGACCGCGCCCCCCGAGGTCGAGGCCGAAGTTCCCGTCGACGTCGATGATCCGACACCGAAACCGCGCGACCCCGACCCGACGCCCGACACGGTGCCGGTGCGGGTGGACGATCCGACCCCGACGCCGCGCGACCCCGACCCGACGCCCGACCCGACGCCGGTGCGCGTGGACGATCCGACCCCGACGCCGCGCGACCCCGATCCCGTCGCGCCGGCGGAGCCGACGCCCGGCGACGCGGGCGGCGGCGTCGTGGCCGAGGTTCCGACCAGCCCCGCGACCCCGACCAGCCCCGCGACCCCGACCAAGCCCGCGACCCCGACCGATCCGGGCGGGTCCGGGGTCGCTCGTCCCGGCGGCGGGTCGGGGTCCGAGGACGACACCCAGCGGCTGCGGGCGCAGATCGACGATCTGCTGCGGGGCAAGCGGCTGCAGATTCCCCGCGGCGACAGCAAGCGCGCGCCGGCGGTCAAGGTCGTCGCGCCGGCGACCCCGGCGCCGGCGGTCGCGCCGGTGGCCCAGCCGGTTGCGCCGGCGGTCACGGTCGAGGCTCCGGCCGCGGCTCCCGCGGCCGAGGCGCCGGTCGCGCAGCCGGCCGCGACGGCGCAGTCCCCCGCGCTGGCGGCCGCGGTCGAGCGGGCGCCGCGAATCGCGCTGTCCTCGGGCGGCGGCGACGGCTCGAACTATCGCCAGCACGAGATCTCGGTGCTGGGCCTCACCCCGCGCGCGCGGCAGGTGATCGGCGCGCTCGGGTTCCGCATCCTGTCCGAGCGGCGCAGCCCGCTGCTCGGGAACCGCGTCGTGGCCAAGCTGCGCACGCCCGGCGACCAGGCCGCCGAGGTGGCGATCGAGCGGGTCCGCCAGGTGCTGCCGGAGCTGACCTTCGATCTTGCGCATCTTTATCGTCCCAGCGGGAATGCCGGCGCGGTGCGGTATCCGGCCGAGATGGTCGGCGCGCCGGCCCCGGGCGCCTGCCGGGTCGACGCGCGGATCGGGCTGATCGATTCGGGCGTGGGCAACCATGCGTCGCTGGCGAAGGCCGACATCACCCGGCGCAACTTCGTCGGCAAGGGCGCGGCCACCAACGTCGCGCATGGCACCGCGATCGCCAGCATCCTCGTGGGCGAGCTGCCCGGCTCCGGGCCGCTGGCGCCGGGCGCGCGGGTGTTCAGCGCCAATGTCTTCGCGCAGGACGCGTCCGGGCTGCGGGCCGACGCGCATGCGATCATCGAGGCGCTGGACTGGATGGCCGCGCAGCGGGTGCCGGTGGTCAACCTGTCGCTGATGGGGCCGCCCGACGCGCTGCTGCAGGAAGCCGTCCAGGCCGCCGCCGCGCGCGGGCAGATCCTGGTCGCCGCCGCCGGCAACGACGGTCCCGCGGCGGGACCGGCCTACCCGGCCGCCTATCCGGCGGTGATCGCGGTGGCGGCGGTGGATGCGCGGGGACGGCCCTACGGCCGCAACAACCGCGGCTCCTACGTCTATGTCTCGGCGCCGGGCGTCGATGTCTGGGGCGCCGACGCCCGCGGCGGGCAGGCGTTCTGGACCGGCACCTCGTTCGCCGCGCCCTTCGTGACCGCGACGCTGGCGCGCGACGTCGCGGTCGGCCGGGCGCATGACGTCAACGACGGCCGCGCCCGCATCGCCGCCAGCGCGCGCGATCTCGGCGCGCCGGGCCGCGACCCGATCTACGGTTATGGCCTGCTCCAGGTCGGCGGCTGCAGCGGAACCGGCGCGCCGGTGCTGTCCTCGAAGAACTGAGTGGGGCGGCCGGTCGGGGCCGCGTCGGCGCGGGTCGCCCGGCCGTGCGCCTGTGAGACGGAGGGGACAGGCGATGTCGTTCGATGCGCTGGTGGTCGACAGGGATGCGGAGGGCCGGACCCAGGCCGCGATCCGCCGGCTGACGCTGGACGACCTGCCCGAGGGCGAGGTCACCGTCGCGGTCGAGTTCTCGACGCTGAACTACAAGGACGGGCTGTGCCTCGGGCCCGGCGGCGGGTTGGTGCGGCGCTATCCGCATGTGCCCGGCGTCGATTTCGCCGGGACGGTCGAGGCCTCGTCGGACCCGCGTTATGCGCCGGGCGACCGGGTGGCGCTGACCGGCTGGCGGGTCGGCGAGGCGCATTGGGGCGGCTATGCGCAGAAGGCGCGGGTCAAGGCGGACTGGCTGGTGCCGCTGCCCGAGGGGCTGAGCGCGCGCCAGGCGATGGCGGTGGGGACCGCCGGCCTGACCTCGATGCTGGCGATCATGGCGCTGGAGGACCACGGCCTGACCGTCGGGCGCGGGCCGGTGCTGGTGACCGGCGCCGCGGGCGGGGTCGGTTCGGTGGCGGTCTGCCTGCTGGCGGCGCTGGGCCACGAGGTCGCGGCGGTGACGGGCCGGCCGGAGACGGAAGGGTATCTGCGCGATCTGGGCGCGTCGCAGATCGTGCCGCGGGCGGCGCTGGCGGAGGCCTCGGCGAAGCCGCTGGAGAGCGAGACCTGGGCGGGCTGCGTCGACGCGGTCGGCGGGGCGATGGTGTCGCGGGTGCTCAAGCAGCTGAAGTATCGCTGCGCGGTGGCGGCGGTGGGGCTGGCCGGCGGGGCGGAGGTGCCGCTGTCGATCGTGCCGTTCCTGCTGCGCGGGGTGAGCCTGCTGGGGATCGATTCGGTGCTGCAGCCCTACGACAACCGGCTGCGGGCCTGGGCGCGGATCCGGCGCGACCTGCCGATGGACAGGCTCGAGGCGATGGTCGTTCCGGCGACGCTGCGCGATCTGCCCGA
>CAYTMB010000208.1:0-4812 GCA_964438465.1 uncultured Rhodovulum sp.
CGTCGCCGCCGCGAAGAACAGCACCGCGTCCGACACCTCGTCGGTGGTGGTGAACGCGCCGTCGACGGTGTCCTTGAGCATGATGGTCCTGATCACCTGCTCCTCGGTGATGCCGAACTGCGCGGCCTGCTCGGGGATCTGCTTGTCGACCAGCGGCGTGCGCACGAAGCCCGGACAGACCACGTTGGCGGTGACGTTGTGCTCGGCGCCTTCCTTGGCCAGCACCTTCGCGAGCCCGATCAGCCCGTGCTTGGCAGTGACATAGGGCGCCTTCAGCTTCGAGGCCTCCTTCGAATGCACCGAGCCGGTGTAGATCACCCGGCCGTAGTTCGCCGCGTACATGTGCCTGAGGCAGGCCTTCGTCGTCAGGAACGCGCCGTCGAGATGGATCGCCAGCATCTTCTTCCAGTCGGCGTAGGGGAAATCGACCAGCGGATGCACGATCTGGATGCCGGCGTTCGAGACCAGAACGTCGATCCTGCCGTATTTCGCGACGGCGTCGGCGACGCCCTGCTCGACCGCCGCCTCGTCGGTGACGTCCATCGCCACGG
Organism: uncultured Rhodovulum sp.; assembly: GCA_964438465.1. Taxonomy (GTDB): domain Bacteria; phylum Pseudomonadota; class Alphaproteobacteria; order Rhodobacterales; family Rhodobacteraceae; genus Amaricoccus. Next base: position 552 of record CAYTMB010000208.1, read on the forward strand.
CGAAGGCGTCGCCGCCGCCGGCGCGGATCGCCGCGGCGGCGGCTTCCGCGGCCTCGGCGTTGAGATCGGCGATCACCGGGACGCCGCCCTCGGCGGCGAAGCGCCGCGCGATCTCCCTGCCGATGCCGCTGGCGGCGCCGGTGACGAGCGCCACCCTGCCATCGAAACGGGCCATGTCGGTTCCTTTCGGTTCGGTCCTGCCTGAGACCACCGAACACGACCTCGCCGGGGCCGAGAGTCAAGTCCGCGACGCGGCGGCGGCGTCGCCGGCGCGGCGGCGTCATGTCGCGCAATCCCGGCGCCGCCGCGTCCGCGCGACGGTCGACCCCGCCGCCGCGACGCCCTCGACCCCGCGCCCAGGATCGCCGCCCGGCCTGGGTCTTGCGCCGGCGCAGGGCCGTCCGGCCCCGACCGGCGGTCCGGCGAAGATTCACCCAAGCCGAAAAACGCACCAGACGGCGCCTGTTCGGATCGCCCCAACCGCGCTACCTTCCGCGAAAGGGTGGTCGCGCCGAATCATCCGCAACTAATATATCAGGGGAGACTGCCGGTTGGATATTGTTTCGAAACGGTCCGGGCCGCGCCGCGAGGATGAAGCGGCGCGCCGGCTGATCGACCAGAACCGCCACACCATCGAACGCCTCGCGGACACGCTCAGCAACGGGGCCTATTCCGCGGGCAGGACCGCCGCGAAGGCGCCGCCGCCGCAGGCCTCCGGGCTGATCATGTCCGACCTGCGCGCCCCGCGCCGGCTCGAGGATCCGAAGCCCTATGTCCGGATCAGCCCCAACCGCCGGGTGGTGGTGGTGGACGAGACCACGAGCCGGCAGATGCACCATCTCGGCGAGCTGCGCCGGATCGACGGCCGGCTGACCTTCGTGCTCGCCACCCGCGCCAACGGCTTCTTCTCCGAACTCGACGCCGATCTTGCGCTGCGCCTCGCGCCGCTCGACGGCGCGGCGCTCGGCGCCGGGCGAACCGAGGCGGGCCTCTCGGCCGAAATCGGGACGCTGCTCGGCTACTGACCGACGCCGTCCAGACGTGCACAGCCAACCCAGACACCGCGAGTTCCGGGAGTAGCCTGATGCCCAACCGCCGCAGCGACGGATCCCCCGCGCCGCCCGCGCCCTACGACAGCCGCGACATCAACCGCGCCTGGGAGCGCCACAACGCCGGCGACGCCCCGGCGCAAAATGTGCGCTCGGTCATCCAGCAATCCTGGGTGCGCAGCACTTCGGCCGGCATCGACCCGATGCATGGCGAGGCGCCGGCGGACGACGACGCCACCGAGCTGGAACGGCTGCGCCAGTCGAACCGCGAACTGTGCCGCGCCGCGCGCGGCTCGCTCGACAAGATCGGCCGGATGCTGCACGGCGCCGAGGCGATGCTGATCCTGACCGACGACCAGGGACTGGTGATCGAGGCGATCGGCGACCCCAAGACCCTCGCCGCCGGGCGCAACATCAACCTGCATGTCGGCGCGCTGTGGAACGAGCACGCGGTCGGCACCAACGGCATCGGCACCACGCTCTGGGCCGGCGAGCCGATGTTCGTGCACGGCAGCGAGCACTATGTCGAGGCCCTGAAGGACTGGAGCTGCGCCGCCGCGCCGATCCGCAACCCGATCGACCAGTCGGTGATCGGCGCGGTCGACCTCTCGGGCCTCACCAAGATCTTCCGCCACCACAACACCGCCTTCGCCGCCGCCGCCGCCGGCGAGATCCAGGCCGCGCTGGCGCAGGCGCTGAACGAGGAGCGCATCCGCCTGCTGGAGGCGCTGATCGAACAGGGCCCGGCCACCGGCCACGAGGACGGCGTGCTGATCCTCGACCGCGCCGGCCGCGTCGTGCACCGCAGCGGCTTCGAGCGGCTGATCCTGCCCGACGGCACCGAGATGGACACCCGCGTCGGCCAGCGGCTGGTGCATGTGACCGGCGCCCCCTCGCCGGACGCCATCGCCTCGGCGCTGCCCGAGGGCTTCGGCTGCCGCGAGGTCAGCGGCCTCAGGATCGACGGCGAGCTGCGCGGCGTGGCGCTGGTGCTCGCCAACCGCCGCTCGGGCCGGCGCATGGCCGCGCCGGCGATCGCCGCCGCCGGGCCCCGGCCCGCGCCCGCGCACGGCATCATCGCCGAGAGCACGCGGATGCTCGAGGCGGTGGATCTCGCGCGCCGCGTCGCGCGGGTGAACGCGCCCGTCCTGGTGCAGGGCGAGACCGGCACCGGCAAGGAGCTGTTCGCCCGGCTGATCCACACCGAATACTCCGGCGGCCGCGAAAAGCCCTTCGTCGCGATCAACTGCGGCGCCATCGCCCGCGAGCTGTTCGGCAGCGAGCTGTTCGGCCATGTGCACGGCGCCTTCACCGGCGCGGTCAAGGAGGGCAAGGCCGGCAAGCTCGAACAGGCCAACGGCGGCGTGTTCTGCCTCGACGAGATCGGCGAGATGCCGCTGGAGATCCAGCCCTACCTGCTGCGGGTGCTGGAGGAGCGCACGATCTACCGCATCGGCGACAGCCGGGCGCGGCCGTTCGACGCGCGGCTGGTGGCGCTGACCAACCGCGACCTGCTCGCCGAGGCCGACGCCGGCCGGTTCCGCCGCGACCTCTACTACCGCATCGGCGCGGTGACCGTGCATGTGCCGCCGCTGCGCGAGCGCGGCGAGGACGTGCTGCTGCTGCTCGAGCATTTCAACCACACCATCGGCGCCGAGTTCGGGCTGGAGCCGCTGCGCTTCCCGGCCGAGCTCTGCGACCTGTTCCTGCGCTATTCCTGGCCGGGCAACGTGCGCGAGCTGCGCAACCTCGTGCAGCGGCTGCACCCGGTGTCGCGGCACCGCGACATCGCGCTCAGCGACCTGCCGCCGGAAATCGGCGTCGAGCGCCGCGACGACCGGCCGCGCCCGCCCGAGGACGTCCAGCCGGTCCGGCTGCGCGACGCCGAGAAGGTCGCGATCCTGCGCGCGATCGCCGAACACGACGGCAACCTCAGCCGCGTCGCCGAGGCGCTCGGCATCACGCGGCCGACGCTCTATCGCAAGCTCAAGCTCTACGACATCGCGCGCGTGTTCCGCTGAACCCGCCGCCGCCGAACCCGTCGCCCCGCGATTGACTCGACGCAGGTCCCCGGCTCTAGTTCCGGCGGCGCTGGTGGGTTGCGCGAGGACCGGGTGCGTTGATGGGTATGCTGGAGACGACGCGCAGGGGGCTCGACGGGCACTACCTCGGGGTATCGCCGCAGCTGCTCGCCCGCGTGCGGCAAAGCTGGCTCGCCCAGCGGCTCGACCTCGACGCGGTCTGGCGGGAATCGATCCAGACGCTGCCCGGCTACGGCGAACTCGACGCCCTGCCGGCGTTTTGCGACAGCCGTCCGATCGACCTGCTGCTGCTGTTCGACCAGGCCTGCTGCTGGGTCGACGCCGTGCGCGGCGCCGCCGCCCTGCTCGACGGCCGGACGGATGGCAAGCTGTCGCGCGATCAGGCGCGCGGCCTCGTCGCGGTGACGACGCGGCTGCGCGACGAGCTTGCCGCCGTGCGCGTCCTCACCATCGCCGGCCTCGCGATGCCGGCGATGCAGATCAGCCGCGCGATCTCCGAGGACGTCGATCTCGCGCTGGCCCTGCTGGTGCGCCGCCGCCTCGCGCAGGCCTTCGTCGATTGCCGCACGCCGGAGGACGCCGCCGAATTCTGGCGCAATCATGTGTCCGGCGGCCGCGCGTTCCGGCTGGTGGCGCAGGCGCTCTACCGCTTCGGGCTCGATTACTCCGAGGACAGCGAATATGTGCGCTGGCGCAAGGAGGTGCTGGTGTTCCTCGGCAGCGCCGTGCACACCTCCTTCATCGGCGCCGCGGCTGGCGAGGGCGCGGCGACCGCCGGGGCGCTGAACTCCGCCGCCCAGGAATGCCTGTATTTCGCCACCATGCGCGTGCAGGAGATGTGCGCCTATTCGCTGGTGATCGGCGGCGACTTCAAGAGCGACCTCGCCGGCCTCGTCCCCGCCGATGCGCTGGCGGACAGCCGGCTGCGCTTCGTCCGCGACGGCGGCGAGATCATCGTCGACCAGATGCGCTGGCTGACCGGGTCCGCCGAAGCGCCGCGGGGCGGGCGCGCTCGCCCCGTCCATTGATACGGACTCCGTTTGATCGCCTCGGGTCGCGCCCCTTCGAGCGATGCGCCGCTTGATCGCCGCGGGGCGCGCGCCCGCGAGACATAGGCCCCGGATCGCATCAGCGGGGCATTGCCCCGCGCGATCCGGTCGCCCGGAGCGC
>CAYTMB010000209.1:0-4806 GCA_964438465.1 uncultured Rhodovulum sp.
GCTGGCCGACATCGCCGGCCTGCCCCGCTGGCTCGGCCTGCCGACCGGCTAGGCCGGTCCCGGGCGAGCGGCCGGTCCGGACCGTATTTGCCCATCCGCTGGGCGCATCGAGAAAATTGCCGGCGCACTATACAAATTCCACCGGACCGTCATCAAAACGCCGCCGGTCCGGCGCCTTGATCGTTGCGAAGTCGGCTGATCTGATTGCGATTGGACCGGCGCCGGAACTTGAACGGGGTTGAGTCGGCGCCTGTTGCGGAGCGTAGGGGGTGCGATGTCGGAGCGGCGCCAGGAACTCGCCCATTTCGGCCATGTCGAGTTGCTGACGCCCCGTCCCGAGGACAGCCTCGCCTTCTTCACCGATGTGCTCGGCCTGACCGTCAGCGGCTACGGCGAGCGCTCGGTCTACCTTCGCGCCCGGGGCGACTACGAGCTGCACACGCTGAAGTTGACCGAAGCCGACCGCTGCGGCATCGGCCATATCGCCTGGCGGATGCGCAGCGACGCCGCCCTCGAGCGCCGCGCCGCGGCGCTGGAGCGGTCCGGCGCCGGCCTCGGCTGGAGCGAGGGCGATCTCGGCCATGGCCGCGCCTATCGCGCCCGGGCGCCCGAGGGCCGCACCGTCGAGATCTATCACGACACCCGCTGGCACGACGACGCCCACGACGCCGCGCCCCCCTCCGCGCCGGGCTGCAACATCCTGCGCATCGACCATGTGACGCTGGCCGCCGGCGACATCGCGCAGGCGCGCGGCTTCCTCGAGACCGCGCTCGGGCTCGGAACCTCCGAGCGGGTCGAGATCGACGGCGTCGAGGCCGAGGGCCGGCTGACCTCGAACAACAAGTTCTGCGACATCGCCCTGACCCGCGCGGGCGGGCCCGACCGCCCGGCCGACTCGCTCGCCTATGTCGTCAACAGCAGCGAGGACGTCCGCCGCGCCGCGCATGTCTGCATCGAGCATCATGCGCCGATCGAGACCGGACCGCGGCACCCGGTGCACCAGACGGTGTTTCTCCAGGTCCGCGAGCCCGGCGGCAATGACCTCGAGATCTGCTGCCCGGGCGCGCGTCTGGTGCTGGCGCCCGACTGGCGCCCGATCGTGCGGATCGAAAGCGCGCGGCCCTCGCCGCGCTGGGGGCTGCGCACGGTGTCGTCCTGACCGGGGCCGGCCGGATTCCTTTCGATTGTGTGAATTTTTCCAGATATATTGTTTGATATCAATTCTCTAGTCGGCTGTGCACGCGTGCACAGGCCGGCGGCGCCCGGGCGTCGCGGTCAGCCGCCGCTCGACTGGCGCACCGCCAGTTCGACCGGCGCGCGCCAGACCGGCGGCGGCCGCGCGCCGCCCTCGAGCCAGCGCAGCATGGTCGCGGCCGCAGTCCGGCCGAACTCGTTGATCCCGCAATGCACCGAACTCAGCTGCGGCCAGGCCAGCGCCGCTTCCTCGATGTCGTCGAAGCCGACCAGACGGAACTCCGACCCGACCCGCACGCCGGCCGCCAGCAGCCCCGCCTGCACCCCCAGCGCCACCAGGTCGCTGAAGCACAGCGCCGCGTCGATGCGCGGCCGCGCCGCGATCAGCGCCGCGGCCGTCTCGCGCCCGAAGCTCCGGGCCGGCCGGCCGGGCAGGGCCACCGCCTCCATCCCCGCCGCGCCGACCGCCGCAAGGTATCCCGACATCCGCTCGCGCGTCACCGGCCGGTCGGCGAGGCCGCCGACGAAGGCGATCCGCCGCGCGCCCTGCGCCAGCAGATGCTCGGCCGCCAGCCGCCCGCCCGCGACGTAGTCCGGCGCCGCGAAGGGGAACATCTCCGTCCGCGGATCGACCTGGCGCAGCACCTGCATCGCCGGGATCCCGGCCTGCGCGATGCTCTCGAACGGGTCGGGATCGCCGCCATAGGCCGGCGAGATCATCAGCGCCGCGACGCCGTGCTCGATCATGGTGCGGATCACCCGCTCCTGCGCCTCCGGATCCTCGTCGGTGTTGACGATCGCCGTGGCGTAGCCGCGCGTCGCGAAGGCCATCTGCGCGCTGGTGGCGAACTCGGTGAAGAACGGGTTGCGCAGGTCGTTGATGATCAGCCCGACCAGCCCGCCATGCGCGCTGCGCAGGTTGGCCGCCGCGCGGTTGTAGACATAGCCCAGCGCCGCGATCGAGGCCTGCACCGCGTCGCGCGTCGCCGGCCGCACCAGCGGGCTCGCGTGCAGCACCAGCGAGACCGTGGACTTCGAGACGCCGGCGTGTTCGGCGACGTCGATGATGGTCGGGCGCCGCGTCATCGCCGCCGCCGCCGCGCCGGCCCGGCGCGGATCACGCCGCGCAATCCCGGCTGATCGTCTCGGCCGCGCGCAGCGCCATCGCCGCCACCGTCAGCGCCGGATTGACCGCCGCCGAGGTCGGCAGCGCGCCGGCGTCGGCGACGTAGAGGTTCGGATGGTCCCAGGCCCGGCAGTCCGGATCGATCGCCGAGGCCGCCGGATCGCCGCCGATCCGCACCGTGCCGCACTGATGCGACGGCACCCGCCCGTCCCACAGCCGCGACAGCACCAGCGGAAAGCCGGCGGCGCGGAAGGTCGCCTTCACCTTCGCCGTCAGCCGCCGGTGCGCGGTCATGTTCGAGCGCCGCCAGATCAGCTGGATGTCCGAGCCCTTCAGCACGACGCGGCTCCCGGGATCCGGCAGGTCCTCGGAGATCGCATAGACGTCGACCGCATGGCGCGACACCCAGCGCGCCGCCGGCATCGGCAGCGCCGGCACGAAGGCCTTCAGGATCTCCGGCACCACCCGCCCCAGCAGCTGCACGTTGCCGAGCGGCGGCCCGCCGTTCCCGTCCGACAGGTACCAGTCGTTCAGCCCGAAGGTCTTCTGGTAGACGCTGTCGTTCTCGAATCGCGGATCGATCGCGATGAAGGCGCTGGCGTTGTGGTTCATGAAACACCGCCCGACCTGGTCCGAGCGGTTGGCGACGCCGGAGGCCAGCAGCAGCGCCGCCGACTGCACCGCCCCGGCGCAGAGCGCGACCACGCCCGGCGTCAGCCGCTCCTCCGCGCCGTCATGGCGATAGACCACCTCGGCGATCCGCCCGCCCTGCCCCGCGACCAGCCCGGTCACCCGCGCGTCCGTCACCAGCCGCACGTTGGGATGCGCGAGCGCCGCCGCCAGCCCGCAGGTCTCGGCGTCCATCTTGCCCGACCGCGTGTCGGGATAGCCGTCCCAGGTCGTGCGCCCGCCCTCCAGCCAGCGCTCGATGTCCACCCCCAGCGGCAGCGTGAACGGACGCGCGCCCACCGCCGTCAGCCGCGCCCGCAGCCGCGCGATCGCCGGCTCGTCCGGCACCGGCGGAAACGGATACCGCCCGCCATGCGGCGGTTCGGTCGCGTCGTCGCTCCCGTCGCCGCGCACCTGGTACAGCGCCTCGGCCTTGTCGTACCACGGCGCCAGCGTCTCGTAGGGAAACGGCCAGGCCGGCGAGACGCCGTCGGCATGCGCCATCTCGGCGAAGTCCTCGGCCCGGTAGCGGATCAGCACCGCGCCGTAGAGCTTCGAGTTTCCCCCGACCTGATAATAGTTCCCCGGCGCGAACCGCCTGCCGTCCGCATCGAGCCAGGTCTCGTCCGAGCGGAAGGCGCTGTTGCGGAAGATCCGGTTCGGATCGCGCGCCGGCGCGTCGTCGGGGATCTGCCGCCCGCGCTCGAGGATGACGATCTCCGCCCCGGTCGGCGCCAGCCCCGCGGCCAGCGTCGCCCCGCCCATGCCCGACCCGATGATGACGATGTCGGGCGAAGCCATCGCTCAGGCGACCCGCGCCTGGGTCTCGGGGTCGAAGGCCACCGCCTTCTCCATGTTGATCGCGAAGGGAAACCGCTCGCCCGCCCGCACCGGCACGTCGGCGCGAAAGCGCCCGGTGACGTCCCTGCCGCCCATGTGGCTGACGACGAAGGTGTCCGACCCCGCCGGCTCGGTCACCTCGACCATCGCATCGATCACATGGATCGCCCCGGAGTTGCGGTCGGCGCTGTCGCGGTCGGTGATCGCCTCGGGCCGGATCCCGAGCACGATGTCGCGCCCCTCCAGCCCCGCCGCCTTGCCCGGCGCGAACGGCAGCTGCGCCGTCGCGCCATCGCCGAGGCGGAACTCGGCGACCGGCGCCCCGCCCGCGGCGACCACCTTCGCCGGGAACAGGTTCATCGAGGGCGAGCCCATGAACCCCGCCACGAACATGTTGGCCGGGTCGTCGTAGATCTCCTTCGGCGTGCCGAGCTGCTGGACGTAGCCGCCGAACATCACCGCGATCCGGGTCGACAGCGTCAGCGCCTCGATCTGGTCGTGGGTGACGTAGACGATCGTCGTCCCCAGCTTCGCGTGCAGCTTCTTGATCTCGGTGCGCATGTCCACGCGCAGCTTGGCGTCGAGGTTCGACAACGGCTCGTCGAACAGGAACACGTCCGGATCGCGCACCAGCGCGCGCCCCATCGCCACCCGCTGGCGCTGGCCGCCCGACAGCTGGCCCGGCTTGCGGTCCAGCAGCTGGGTGATCTGCAGCAGCTCCGCCACCTTCGCGACCGCGACGTCGCGCTCGGCCTTCGCCACCCCGTTCATCTCGAGCCCGAAGGCCATGTTCTGCGCGACGTTCATGTTGGGGTAGAGCGCGTAGGACTGGAACACCATCGCGATGTTGCGGTCGGCGGGCCGGACGCCGGTCATCGAGCGGCCCTTGATGGCGATCTCGCCGGAGGTGACCTCCTCGAGGCCGGCGATCATGTTGAGGAGCGTGGACTTGCCGCAGCCCGAGGGGCCGACGAGGA
>CAYTMB010000210.1:0-4778 GCA_964438465.1 uncultured Rhodovulum sp.
AGGCGCTGGAGCGGATCGGGGCCTGGGACGCGCATAACGTCACCGAGGACGCCGACCTCGGGATGCGGCTGGCGCGCTTCGGCTATCGCTGCGAGATGATCGCGACGACGACGCTGGAGGAGGCCAACGCCGAGAGCGTCCCGCGCTGGGTGCGCCAGCGCTCGCGCTGGCTGAAGGGCTATGCGATCACCTGGGCCACGCATATGCGCCGGCCGGGCGCGCTCCTGCGCGACCTCGGCTGGTGGGGGTTCCTCGGCTTCCAGGTGCTGTTTCTCGGCGGCATGACCTCGTATCTCGCGATGCCGTTGTTCTGGACGCTGTGGCTGGGCGTGGTCGGCTTCGATCTGCCGCTGTTCGGGGCGCTGCCGGGGCCGCTGATGACGGCGTTCTTCGTCTCGATGTTCGCCGGGCAGGCGGTGATGCTGTCGACGGCGGCGCTGGCGCTGGTCGACAGCGGACGGGCGCGGATGCTGCCCTGGATCCCGACGCTGATGTTCTATTGGCCGTTGGGGGCGGTCGCGGCCTATCGCGCGCTGGCGGAGGTGTTCTACGCGCCGTTCCTCTGGCACAAGACCGAGCATGGCGGCGACGGCGACGCGCCGCGGTGAACGCAGGCGCCGCGTGGTCGCTCCGCCCGGCGGCGCGTCAACACAGGTTTCCATCGAGTTGACGGGCGGGATAGTTTCATTTAAAATCAATCAGATAGACTCTTGGGCACGCGTGCCCAGACATGCCCGCCGGTCGCCTCGTCAATGCATGGATCAGCCGGCGACCATCTCAGCCGCCGAACAGCCGATCGCGCGCCGGGCCGAGCCGCGCCTCGACCCATGCGCGCCCGGCGTCCACCGTGGCGACATAGGCGGCCAGCGCCGGCGCGGCGACCGGCGCCCGCGCCGCCGCGGCGTCGGCCCGCAGGTAGCCGGCGAGCCCGAGCCCGACGAGCCCGAGCGCCGTCGCAAACCCGAGGGCCCACCGCCCGCGCCGCGGCGCGGCGGCCGGCGGGACCGCTGACGACGCAGGCTCCGGGGTCGCCCGCCCCGCGATCGCGGCTGCGGACGGGCGCGGGCGCAGCGGCGTCGGCGCCGCGGCCGGAGCGGCCGCCTCCGCGGCGGGCTCGGGGTCGGGCGCCAGCGGCCTTGCGCCGACCGGCGCCGGCCGCAGGGGTCCCGGGAACATGATCGGCGCGGCGCGCGCCGGCGCCGCCGGGCCCGCGTCCTCCGCGGACGGCGGCCGGTCGCCGCGGCGGTCCAGCCGCGCGACGATCTGGTCCTCGCTCAGCGCCGCCGGGACCGGCCGCTCGGCGCGGACGAACCAGCGGGTGTGGCAGGCGCCGCACTGCACATGGCTGCCGCCCTGCGGCACCGCCTCGGCGCCGAGCGCATAACTCGCGCCGCATTTCGGGCAGGTCACGCGCATCTCGGCCTCGCGCTCTGGGGTTGCAGGGGTCGCCCGACTCGCGCCGGCCGTCCCGTTCTAGCCGCGGCGCCGCGGCATTCCAAGCGCCGCCCGCCGCGGCGCGGCCGGGCGGTTGCGCCTGCTTGCCGGGGTTGTATAACTCGCGGCCAGCGGTGGCGGAGGCCCAGGTGATCGAGTTCGAGCAGGCCGGGTTCAGCTACGGCGCCAGGACCATCCTGCAGGACGTCAGCCTGACGCTCGCCCCCGGCTCGTTCCACTTCCTGGTCGGGCCCTCGGGTGCGGGCAAGACCACGCTGCTGCGGCTGTGCTATCTCGATCTCGTCCCGGACCGCGGCAAGGTGCGCTTCTTCGGCCGCGACATCGCGCCGAGCGACCGCGACGCGGTGGCCGACCTGCGCAAGGCGATCGGCGTGGTCCACCAGGACTGCCGCTTCCTCGACCACCTGCCGCTGATCGACAACATCGCGCTGCCGCTGCATGTCAGCGGCCTCAACCTGACCGCGCGCGCCGAGGATCTGCAGGCGCTGCTCGAATGGGTCGACCTGACCGGCCGGGTCGCGGCGCTGCCGCGCGAGCTGTCGGGCGGCGAGCGCCAGCGCGCGGCGCTGGCCCGCGCGGTGATCCTGAGCCCGGAGATCGTCATCGCCGACGAGCCCACCGGCAATGTCGATGCGGAGATGGCGATGCGCCTGCTGACCCTGCTGGTCGAGCTCAACCGCATGGGCAAGACCGTGCTCGTCGCCACCCACGACCTGACCCTGATCCGCGCCGCCAAGGCGCGCACCCCGACCCGGGTGCTGCGGATCGCCGGCGGCCGGGTCCAGCCGGCGGGGGTCGAGCTGTGAGCGGGCCGGTCCGGCTCGGCGGCGGCGCCCGCCTGTTGCCGCAGGACCGCCGCGCCGGCTTCGCGATCGGCTTCGTCGCCGGCTGCTTCGCCTTCTTCGCGGTGATGCTGCTCGCGCTCGGCCTCGCCGCCGGCCGCCTCGCCGCCGACTGGTCCTCCGAAGCCGCCGGCGTCGCGACCCTGCATGTCGTCGCCGCCGGCGACGCGGTCGAGGCCCAGGCCCGCGCCGCCCTCGAGGTGCTGCGCACGACGCCCGGCGTGCGCGCGGTGCGCATCGTCGAGATCGAGGAGCAGCGCGCGCTGCTCGCGCCCTGGTTCGGCTCGGACGTGGCGCTCGACGCGCTGCCGCTGCCGCTGCTGATCGAGGTCGCCACCGACCCGGCCGAACTCGACCGCGCGGCGCTGGCGCTGCGCCTCGCCGCCGAGGCCCCGGGCGCGGTCTACGACGACCACGCCGCCTGGCGCGGCCCGCTGATCGCCACCGCCGAGCGGCTGCGGATCTTCGCCTTCGCCGGCCTCGGGCTGCTGGCGCTGGCGCTGGCGGCGGTGCTGGGGCTGGCGGCGGCGGCGGCGGTCGCCGCCAACGCCCAGGCGGTCGAGACCCTGCGGCTGATCGGCGCGCGCGACGGCTTCATCACCGCGGCCTTCACCCGCCGCGTCACCCGCGACGCCGCCGCCGGCGCCGCGATCGGGGCGCTGCTCGGCCTCGGCCTGATCGCGACGCTGCCGGCCGCCGGCGAGGCGGGCTTTTTCCTCGTCGGCATCGGCCCGTCCGGCTGGGGCTGGCTCGCGCCGGCGCTGGTCCCGCCGGCCTGCGCCGCAATCGCCTGGGCGGCGGCGCGGCTCGCCGCCGGCGGCGGCCTGCGGCGCTGGAGCTGACCGCGGTGCTGCGGCTGCGCTCGCTGCTGTTCGACCTGGCGATGTACGGGCTGATCCTGGTGATGGGCATCGCCTTCGCGCCGATGGCGCTGTGGTCGGTGGACGGGGCCTACCGCGCGGTCAAGATCTACGCGCGCAGCGTGATCTGGCTGCTGGAGGCGATCTGCGGCCTGCGGGTCGAGACCCGCGGCCCGGTCCCGACCGGCGAGGTGGTCGTCGTCGCCAAGCACCAGTCCTTCCTCGACATCCTGATCCTCGTCCGCGCGCTGCCGCGGCCGAAGTTCGTGATGAAGAAGGAGCTGAAATGGGCCCCGATCTTCGGGCTCTACGCCATGCGGATCGGCTCGACGCCGGTAAACCGCGGCGCGAAGTCCAAGGCGATGAAGGACATGATCGCCCATGTCGGGACGGGCGGCGCCGAGCCGCGCCAGCTGGTGATCTATCCGCAGGGCACCCGCGTCCTGCCCGGGGCCTGGCTGCCCTACAAGGTCGGCGCGGGCGTGCTCTACGACCGGCTCGGTGATCCCTGCATCCCCGTGGCGACCAATGTCGGCGTGTTCTGGGCGCGGCGCAGCCCCTACCGCAAGCCCGGCCTCGGGGTGGTCGAATTCCTCGAGCCGATCCCGCCCGGCCTGCCGATCCCGGCCTTCATGGCGCGGGTCGAGGCGATCGTCGAGGAGAACTCGAACCGGCTGATGCGCGAGGCGGGGTTCGATCCCGGCCCGGACCGGGACCGCGCGGACGCCGGCTGACGGGCCCGCCGCCCCGGGCGGGCGTCTCCGCCCGTCGCCGGGCGGACCCTGCGCCGCGTCGAGGCCGCGCGCGTTGCGCCGGGGCGCCCGCGGCGCGCTGCATCGTGGCGCTCGCGGCGGCGTCGCCCGGTCTCGACGGCTGCGCGGCGGAGGGTCAGAACAAGGGGCGGCCAGTTGGCCGCGAGTCTTTTTCTCCCCGCCTGTGGGCGGGGCCCCTCGTCCTGCCCGATAGATTTCAAACCTGAATGAAATCCGAGGAAGGCATGCTTCGGCGAGGCGGCGGGAGCGCGTCCGGCCCGGGGAGGCTCAGGCGACCAGCGACTTCGATCCCATGTCGAGATACTTGCGCCGCCGCGCCTTGCGCAGCGCTTCGGGCTTCCTGCCGGCCAGGTCGCCCAGCAGTTCGGCGATGGCGCTCCCGACGCTGGCGATCGCCGCGGCGCGGTCGCGCTGCGCGCCGCCGCGGGGCTCGGGCACGATCCGGTCGATCACGCCCAGCGCCTTCAGGTCCTGCGCGGTCAGCCGCAGCGCCTCGGCGGCCTCGCGCATCTTCTCCGCGTCCTTCCACAGGATCGAGGCGCAGCCCTCGGGCGAGATCACCGAATAGATCGAGTGCTCCAGCATCGCCACCCGGTCGGCGGTGGCGAAGGCCACCGCGCCGCCGGATCCGCCCTCGCCGATCACCACCGACACCATCGGCGCGCCGATCTGCAGGCATTTCTCGGTCGAGCGCGCGATCGCCTCGGCCTGGCCGCGCTCCTCCGCGCCCTTGCCGGGATAGGCGCCCGGCGTGTCGATCAGCGTGATCACCGGCAGGCCGAACCGGTCCGCGAGATCCATCAGCCGGATCGCCTTGCGGTAGCCCTCGGGGCGGGCCATGCCGAAGT
>CAYTMB010000211.1:0-4767 GCA_964438465.1 uncultured Rhodovulum sp.
TTCGGCTCGCCGACGCTCCAGTTGGTGTACTGGCCGGCCGGGGCGCCGCCGTCGCCGAGCCCGTTCCAGAAGACCTGCCCGGCCTCCGGGCCTTCGGTCCATCGCCAGACGCCCTCGTCGCTGGCGTCGCTGCCGCCGAGCCAGGCCCCGAGATCCTCGCCCGCGATCAGCCCGGCGAGGAAGGCGTTCTCCGCGGCCGAGCCGACCGTCGCGAGATGCCCGCCCGCCGCCGCCGCGCCCGCCTGCGCCTCGTAGAAGGAGAACAGGCCCTTGACGTAGCGGTAGTGGTTGCCGTTGAACGTGGTGAAGCCCGCAGGGGGCGCCCCTCCGCCCGTTCCGCTCGCATCCGCCATCCTGCCGCCTCCTCGTCTGAAGATCTTGATCTGACACGACAGCCTGGAGTTGCTTTGGGCGGTCACCACTTTTCGGGTAGGGACCGCCAGCCTTGTGGGGTAGGAGTCTTACTCCCGATGGAACTGGTCCGGTCGCGTCCGGAAGATCGGGCCGGCCGCGGGGGGCGTCGCGTCAGCCGCTCGCCGAGGCGACGGGTGAGGGACGGGACGCATAGCCCGCCGGATTTCCCGACTGCCAGTTCCACGAACTCAGGCACATTTCCTCGAGGGTTCGCGTCGCGGCCCAGCCGAGCGTTCGACGCGCCTTCGTGGGGTCGGCGTAGCAGCTCGCCACGTCGCCGGCGCGTCGCGGCGCAAAACGCAGGGGGATCGGCCGACCCGAGGCCATCGCGAAGGCGCGCACCATCTCGAGAACCGACACGCCGACGCCGACGCCGAGATTGAACGGCTCGCATCCCTGGCCGCGATCCGTCCATTCCAGGGCGGCGACATGGGCGCGCGCCAGATCGCACACATGGATGTAGTCCCGCACGCCGGTGCCGTCCGCGGTGTCGTAGTCGCTGCCGAACACCTGGAGTTCGGCGCGCCGGCCGACCGCGACCTGGGTGAGATACGGCATGAGATTGTTCGGATGCCCGTCCGGATCTTCGCCGATCTGCCCCGACGGATGCGCCCCGACGGGATTGAAGTAGCGCAGCAGCGCGATCCTCCAGCGGCTGTCGCTCGCGGCGAGATCCTGCAGGATCTGCTCGATCTGGAGCTTGCTTCGGCCGTAGGGATTGGTCGTCCGGAGCGGGTGGTCTTCGTCCAGCGGAAGGTACTGAGGCGCGCCATAGACCGTGGCGCTCGACGAAAACACGAACCGCCGGCATGGCGAATCCCGCAGGGCCTTGAGCAGGGATATCGTGCCGGAGACGTTGTTGTCGAAGTAATCCAGCGGGTTAGAGACCGAGTCGCCAACGGCCTTCAGGCCGGCGAGATGGATTACCGCATGCGGGTCGAATTCGGTGACGATCCGCGTCAGCGCGGCCAGATCGCGGATGTCGGTCTGGCTGAAGCCGAAATCACGATCGGTGAGCCGCTTCACGCGGGACAGCGCCTCGGGATTCGATTGACTGGCGTTGTCGATGACGAAGGCGTCGTGCCCGGTGGCGAGGATGTCCACGAGCACATGACTTCCAATATATCCCGCGCCGCCGGTAACCAAGATGCGCATGGTTCACATTGCCGTCCATCGCCGCGCGGATGGAGGTCCGCGACCATGTATTCAGGCTCCACCGACGCATTTCGACTGAGCGACTTCATGTCCTCATGTTCTGTTGCGCCGCGGCAAGCTGCGCATTGGGCTTAGTCCACCCTGTTGCGTAGGACGCGCATACTCCGTTGGGGCGAATCCACCTCCCCTTCAAGCGATCGTCCTGGGGATGGGGCGCGGCGGCGGGCGCTTGGTCCCTGACCGACGGCCCGGGGTTCGGGGTGAAATGGCGCGAAAACCGCCGGCTTGGGCGGGTGCGGGGCAAGCGCCTGAAAAGGCGTCATTTTCGACGGCTGGAAACAGGCTGGAAAGCGGCTGGAAACCGGCTTGCCACTTTTTCAGGATTCGGGAAGGCTTCGGCGCGAGCCGGGCGCCCGGGCCGTTGGTGTCTCATGTTCCATACTCGCGACGAATCGCGCCGCGCCGTTCTTGCCGACGCCGCCGCCCCGCAGTCTCGACGCCCGCTGTGGCGCCGACCTCGACGACGAGACGTGCGGTCAGGGCGCCGGCGGGGCGGCGGCGTCGGCCCGCCGCGCGGCCTTTTGCGACAGGCGCGCGCGGATGCGGCCGGTGTCGATCCGCGGCGTGGCGGCGAACAGGGTGCGGGTGTAGGGATGCTCGGGCGCGGCGAAGATGGCGTCGCGGCTGCGATACTCCACCGCCTCGCCGAGGTTCATCACCATGACGTCGTCGGCGACGTGGCGCACCACCGACAGGTCGTGCGAGATGAAGACATAGGTGAGCCGGAACTCGTCCTGCAGGTCCTGCAGCAGGTTGAGGATCTGCGCCTGCACCGAGAGGTCGAGCGCCGAGACCGGCTCGTCGAGCACCAGGAGCGCGGGGTGGACCATCACCGCGCGGGCGATGGCGATGCGCTGGCGCTGGCCGCCGGAGAACATGTGCGGGTAGCGGTTGAAATGCTCGGCCCGCAGCCCGACCCGGAGCAGCATCGCCATCGCCCGCTCGCGCCGCTCGGCGGCCGAGAGGCGGGTGTTGAGCTTCAGCGGCTCGGCCAGCACGTCGCCGACCTTCTGGCGCGGGTTGAGCGAGCCGTAGGGGTTCTGGAACACGATCTGCACCTTGCGGCGCAGGGCGGGCGGCACGCCGGTGCGGGCGATGTCGATCTTCTCGCCGTCGATCAGCAGCTCGCCGGAGGTGGGCGCGTCGATCATGGTGATGATGCGCGCGAGCGTGGACTTGCCGCAGCCCGATTCGCCGACCACCGCCAGCGTCTTGCCGCGCGCCACCGCGAGGTCGACGCCCTTGAGCGCCTGCGTCACCCGGGCGCGGCCGAACATCCCGCCGGCGACGTAGTCGCGGGTGATCCCGCGGGTCTGGAGGACGGGGACATCCGCGTTCATGCCGGCCGGTCCACCAGCGCGCCGGGGGCGAAGCCCGCCACGGTCGGCAGCCGCCCGCCCTTCGCGTTCTCGGGCAGCGCCGCGAGCAGGGCGCGGGTGTAGGGGCTCTGCGGGCGCTCGAAGAGCGAGAGCACGTCGGTGTCCTCCATCTTGCGCCCGTTGTACTGGACGATCACCCGGTCGGCGGTCTCGGCGACCACGCCCATGTCGTGGGTGATCAGCACCAGCGCCATGCCGTGCTCGGCCTGCAGCCGCAGCAGCAGGTCGAGCACCTGCTTCTGGACGGTGACGTCGAGGGCGGTGGTCGGCTCGTCGGCGATCAGCAGCTTGGGGTTGCAGGCGGTGGCGATGGCGATCATCACCCGCTGGCACTGGCCGCCGGACATCTGGTGCGGGAAGGACTTCAGCCGCGCCTCGGGGTCGGGGATGCCGACCGCCCTGAGCAGCTCGACGGCGCGGGCGCGCCGGCCGGCGGCGCCGAGGTCGGTGTGCTCGCGCAGCGTCTCCTCGATCTGGAAGCCGACGGTGAAGCAGGGGTTGAGGCTCGCCACCGGCTCCTGGAAGATCATCGCCATCTCGCTTCCCGAGAGCCGGCGGCGCTGGCGCGGGGTGAGGGTCAGGAGGTCGCGGCCCTCGAAGCGCATGGCGTCGGCGGTCACCGTCGCGATCGGCGGCAGCAGGCCCATCACCGCGAGCATCGCCACCGACTTGCCCGAGCCCGACTCGCCGACGATGGCGAGGACCTCGCCGACGTCGACGGAGAGGTCGATGCCCTTCACCGCGTAGAAGTCGCCGGCGGCGGTCGGGAAGGAGACCGACAGGTTGCGGACCTCGAGCAACGCCATCGTCTCAGCTCCGCCTGAGCTTCGGGTCGAGGGTGTCGCGGAGCCCGTCGCCGATCAGGTTGATGGCGAGCACGGTGACGAGGATGGCGAGGCCGGGCATCGTCACCACCCACCAGGCGCTGGTGATGAACTCGCGCGCCTCGGCGAGCATGGTGCCCCATTCCGGGGTCGGCGGCTGGGCGCCCATGCCGAGGAAGCCGAGGGCGGCGGCGTCGAGGATGGCGTTGGAGAAGCTGAGGGTCGCCTGCACGATCAGCGGGCCGAGGCAGTTCGGCAGGATGGTCACGAACATCAGCCGCAGGTGGCCCGCGCCGGCGACCTTGGCGGAGGCGACGTATTCGCGGCTCTTCTCGGCCATCACCGCGCCGCGGGTCAGCCGGGCGAAATGCGGCTGCAGCACCACCGCGATCGCCAGCATGGCGTTGAAGAGGCCGGGCCCGATGATCGCCACCAGCACCAGCGCCAGCAGCAGCGAGGGGAAGGCCAGGATGATGTCCATGACGCGCATGACCAGCGCGTCCACCCAGCCGCCGAAATAGCCGGCGACGAGGCCGACGAAGATGCCGGTGACGAGCGCGAGCGTCACCACCACGAGGCCGATCAGCAGCGAGTAGCGGGCGCCGAAGATGATGCGCGACAGGATGTCGCGGCCGAGCGCGTCGGTGCCGAGCAGGAACCCCGCGCGGCCGCCCTCGGTCCAGATCGGCGGCACCAGCATGGCGTCGCGGTACTGCATGGTCGGGTCGTGCGGCGCCACCAGCGGCGCGCAGATGGCGACGAGCACGGTCAGGGCGAAGATCACGAGCCCGAGCACCGCGCCGCGGTTGCGCCGGAAATAGCGCCAGTTCTCCAGCCAGGGGGAGACCGGGGCGGGGCCCGAAGGCGTGCCGAGAGGCGGGCCGGGGGGCGGGCTCGCGCCCGGGAGGTCATCGATGGCGGACACGGGGGTTTAT
>CAYTMB010000212.1:0-4754 GCA_964438465.1 uncultured Rhodovulum sp.
GTCGACGGACAAATCGGTGAAGCGAATGCGGCGAGCGCGCTCCAACCTCGTCCAGATTCAGACCGACCCCGAGGCGATCAGCCGGAACCCGCGTCAGCCCTGCGCGCGTGCGCCGAAGATCGCGGAGCCGATCCGGACATGGGTGGCGCCGCGCGCGATCGCCGCCTCGAAATCGCCGCTCATGCCCATCGACAGCCCGGCGAGGCCGTGCCGCGCCGCCATCCCGGCCAGCATCGCGAAATGCGGATCCGGGTCGGCCTCGGCGGGGGGGATGCACATCAGCCCGGCGACGGGCAGGTCGTAGTCGCGCCGGCAGGCCGCGAGGAAGGCGTCGAGATCGGCGGGGGCCACGCCGGCCTTCTGCGCCTCGTCGCCGGTGTTGACCTGCACGAACAGCGCCGGACAGGCGCCGCGCGCCTGCACAGCCGCGGCGAGCTTCCTTGCGAGGCTGTCGCGGTCGAGGCTGTGGATCGCCTCGAACAGCTCCAGCGCCCGGCCGAGCTTGTTGGTCTGCAGCGGCCCGATCAGGTGCAGCCGCAGGCCGGCGACCTCGGCCCGGAGCGGCGGCCAGCGCCGCTCGGCCTCCTGCACGCGGTTCTCGCCGAACACCCGCTGCCCGGCCGCGAGCACGGCGCGCACGCGGTCCTCCGGCTGGACCTTGGAGACGGCGATCAGGGTCACGTCGCCGCGCGGCCGCCCGGTGCGCAGGCAGGCCGCGGCGATGCGGCTTTCGATCTCGGCAAGGCTCATGGGCGGCTCCGCAGGCTGGGGCCCGACTCTACCCGCCCCGCCCCCGCCGGCAAGCCCAAGTCGCCCTCGCGCCGCGGAGATGCGCTCCGGGCGCGGCTGTGCACGCGTGCACAGAAGCCTAACAGGCTGATATAGCTACTATATTCGAGATACGTTCACGTTTCCGAAACTGGTGTGAACGGCGCGCCGAACGCCGGCCACGGCCCTTCGCAGGCCGCTCAGAACGTCAGGCTGATGCCGAAATCGGCGAGGGTGCTGGCCCCGACCTCGGGGGCGAAGGCCGCGCCGGGCGTCCCGACCGCGTCCACGCCATAGGTGCGGACGAGCCCGACATTGACCCGCGCGCCGCCGCCGAGATCGTAGATCGCCGAGGCGCCAAAGGCGTCCTTGCCGTCGAGCGCCTCGCCGAACAGGTCGTCGCCGCCGGTGACGGTCGAGTAGTAGGCGAACACCTCCGTCGCGCCGAAGGTCGCGCTGGCGCCCAGCGCGAGCACGTCGATCGATCCCGCCGAGCCGGCGTCGATGCTGGTGAAGCCGGCGAGCGCGCGCAAGGCGCCGTAGCCGCCGGTGACCTGCGCCGTCCACTGCTCGCCGCCGGGCACGTCGAGCGCGCCGTAGTCCTGCACGAAGCCGGTGAACTCGGCGAAATCGTTGTAGCCGACGCCGATCCCGACCGAGCCGCGCTCGAAGCGGTGGGTGTAGCCGGCGCCGACCGCCACGTCGCTCAGCATGCGGTTGGTCGAGACCGAGACGCCGAAATTCTCCAGGTCGTAGTCGTAGCGCACCGTCGGCAGCGCCTCCGGGTCGGTGACGAACTGCAGCGCGCCGTTGTCCGAGCCGCCGCCGTTGGAGAAGAACGGCAGCTGGTCGAAGTCGCCGAGCCCGGTCAGCGAGCCGTTGCCGATCGAGGTCCCGGCGCGCTTGTGGTCGGCGCCGAAGGTGTCGCCGTAGGTCAGCACGCCCCAGGAGCCGGTGACGAAGACGTTGCCGGCGAACTGGCCGCTGGCTGCGGTGGCGCCGGTGCCGGCGCTGGGAGCGTTGTCGGCGCGGATCGTCGCGCCGAACTCGATGCCGCTGTCGGACTGGCCGGTCATGATGACGCCGAACCGCACCCGGCTCAGCGCGCGCAGGTCGTCGGTTCCGCCGCGCCGGGTGACGACCTCGCGCGTGCGCGTGACGCCGTCGACCGTCTCGGTGACGGCGACCGTCGATTTCGCCTCGAGATCGGGCTGGCCGTTGTTGCTGACGTTGTAGCCGAGGCCGAGCCGGGCGTTGCCGAACAGCACGACGCCCTCGGCCGAAGCGATGCTCGCGGGCGCCACCGCGAGACCGGAAAGCAGAAGGATGCGGAAGCGCATGTCTGGGGCCCCGGATTATTGTTTTGATGCCCGATACTACACGACGTTACGCCGTAATTTTCTGGCGCTCAACTATAATCTGAAACAGAGGAGGAAATTTGCGCGAATTCGACAATACAAAATGAAAAAGGCGGGCTTTCGCCCGCCTTTTCCAAATCCGGTCCCGTGAAGGATCAGAAGTTCATCTTGATGCCGAAGTCGGCGACGGTGCCGTCTTCGATGCCGGGGATGAAGCCATCCTCGCCGACCGTGCCGATCGAGTCGCGGCCGAAGGTCTGCGAGACGCCCATGTTCACGCTCGCGCCGCCGCCGAGGTCGTACTGGACCGAGGCGCCGTAGCTGTCGCGGCCGTCGTAGGCGTCGAGGTTGCCGTTGCCGGTCAGGACCGAGGCGTAGAAGGCGCCGATGGTCCAGGCGTCGAAGGTGAAGGCGCCGCCGACGTTCAGCACGTCGAGATCGCCGGAGGCGAGGTCGTTGTTGGCGTCCGAGCTCGCCGCGGTGTAGACCACGCCCGCCGAGAAGCCGCCGAACACGCCGGACAGGCCGACCGACCACTGCTCGCCGCCCTTGACGGTGACCAAGCCGGCGCCGTCGATGAAGGTGTCGAACTCGCTGAAGTCATAGTAGCCGACGCCGGCGGTCACGCTGGCCTGGTCGAAATCGAGGGTGTAGCTCGCGCCCACGCCGATGTCGTTCAGGTTGCGGTTGGTCGAGGCCGACACGCCGAAGCCGCCGAAGTTGTAGTCGTAGCGGACGGTCGGGCGGGCTTCCGGGTTGCTGGCGAAGTTGATGCGGTCGT
Source organism: uncultured Rhodovulum sp. (assembly GCA_964438465.1). Taxonomy (GTDB): domain Bacteria; phylum Pseudomonadota; class Alphaproteobacteria; order Rhodobacterales; family Rhodobacteraceae; genus Amaricoccus. The sequence continues at coordinate 2,908 of CAYTMB010000212.1, forward strand.
CGCCGAAGCCGCCGCCGTTCGAGATGAACGGGGTCTCGTTCAGGTCGCCGAGGCCGGTGACCGAGTAGGCGCCGCTGGCGTCGCCGACATGCTGCTCGTCCGCGCCGTTGGTGTCGCCGAAGGTCAGGGTGCCCCAGGCGCCCGACACGAAGACGTCGCCGTCGAGCTGGCCGGACGCGCCGGTCGGGCCGGTGCCGCCGCCGCCGGCGTTGTCGGCGCGGATGCTGGCGCCGAAGGTGATGCCGCTGTCGGACTCACCGGTCATGGTGGCGCCCCAACGGATACGCGACACGGCGCGGAAGTCCTCGGAGCCCTCGAACCGGACGACTTCGCCGTCGTCGTTGGTGACTTCCTCGAGGTCGATGCTGCCGTTGTTCTGGATGTTGTAGCCGAGACCGAGGCGGGCGCTACCGAACAGCGCGATTTCGGCCGAAGCAGCGCCACCGATCGCCAGTCCGGCGAGTGCGGTCGTCGCGAAGAGAATCTTTTTCATCGCTTTCCTCATATCTTTGTAGTTCGAAGCCTATCTCAAATCCGGAGAGCCGGACCGGACGAGCCTCTCATCCCTCAGAGACCGGGTTTGGGTCAAGCAAAGTGCGGGAGGGGCATAGTTTGCGTCCATGATAGATGCAGCTTTGCCACAGTGATGCAGGGGGGCGGGCGGGGCGATAGCACTTGCCCGCCGCGACGGCAGGCTTTACGAGGTCGCTGGATGCGAGCAAGCGACGGCGGAACGCGCGTGACAAGGGTTTTTCGCCTTCTGGGCCTGACGATGGTGTTGGCGACGGTGATCGGCTGCGCCGGCGGCAGGCAGACGCCCGAGGGCCAGGAGCAGGCGCGGCTCAACGCCGAGCGCGCCCGCCAGCAGAGCATCCAGGACGCGCTCGGCAACAGCAGCTCCGCGGGGCAGCCCGTCGCCGAGCGCCAGACCATCTGGGATCTGTTCTCGCCGGGCTCGGATCCGGAACGGCAGATCGGGGTGAACCGCTTCCTGTGGAGCGCCTCGCTCGACATCCTGTCGTTCCTGCCGATCGAGGGCGCCGATCCGTTCTCCGGGGTGATCTCGACCGACTGGGGCCGGATCGGCGGCGATCCGACGCCGTTCCGCGTGACGGTGCTGATCAGCGACCCCGCGCTCGACGCGCGCTCGCTGAAGGTCGCGGCCTTCCGCCAGCAGGGCGGCCGCGCCGTGGGCGTGTCCGAGGCGGACAACCGCAAGCTCGAGGACGCGATCCTGACCCGCGCCCGGCAGATGCGCATCGCGGCCGAACGGCGCTGAACGGCCGGCTGATTCATGCCGATTCATAAAGGACCGGTGATGTCGCGTTACGACGCCCGCGCGATCGAAGCGAAATGGAACGCGGTCTGGGACGCGCGCGGGATCTTCCGCGCCGAGCCCGACCCGTCGCGGCCGAAGTATTATGTGCTGGAGATGTTCCCCTATCCGTCGGGGCGCATCCACATGGGCCATGTGCGCAACTACACGATGGGCGACGTGGTGGCGCGCTACAAGGCGGCGCGCGGCTTCAACGTGCTGCATCCGTTCGGCTGGGACGCCTTCGGGATGCCGGCCGAGAACGCCGCCATCGAGCGCGGCGTGCATCCGGGGGAATGGACCTACCAGAACATCGCCCAGATGAAGGCGCAGATGAAGCCGTTCGGCTTCTCGTTCGACTGGAGCCGCGAGTTCGCCACCTGCGACCCGGAATACTACGGCCAGCAGCAGCGGCTGTTCCTCGACATGCTCGAAGCCGGGCTCGTCACCCGCAAGGCGGCGATGGTGAACTGGGATCCGGTCGACATGACCGTGCTCGCCAACGAGCAGGTGATCGACGGCAAGGGCTGGC